>NZ_SOFZ01000005.1:0-131582 GCF_004402435.1 Cryobacterium sp. TMB1-7 | reverse complement strand
AGCGCGACGGCGACCGCCCTCCCTACCGCGGGAACAGCGACCGCCCGGCGTACCAGGGCAACTCCGACCGTCCGCAGCGCGACGGCGACCGTCCTCCGTACCGGGGCAACAGCGACCGTCCGGCATACAAGGGCAATTCCGACCGCCCGCAGCGCGATGGTGACCGTCCTCCCTACCGCGGCAACAGCGACCGCCCGGCATATAACTCGGACCGTCCGGCGTACAAGGGCAACTCGGACCGCCCGCAGCGCGATGGTGACCGTCCTCCCTACCGCGGCAACAGCGATCGTCCCGCGTACAACTCGGACCGTCCGGCATATAAGGGCAACTCCGACCGTCCGCAGCGTGATGGCGACCGTCCCGCGTACAAGGGCAACAGCGATCGTCCCGCGTACAAGGGCAACAGCGACCGTCCGCAGCGCGACGGTGACCGTCCCGCGTACAAGGGCAACAGCGACCGCCCCGCGTACAAGGGCAACTCCGACCGTCCGCAGCGTGACGGAGACCGTCCCGCGTACAAGGGCAACAGCGACCGCCCCGCGTACAAGGGCAACTCCGACCGTCCCCAGCGCGATACCGAGAACAAGCCGTGGCTGAAGGACAGTGCCCGCGGCGGCTCGCCGACCCGCGCCGGAGCTCCCCGCGACTCCGGCAAGAAACTGTGGACCCGCGAAGGCGCCCCCGCCCGCGGTGACCGCGACGCCCGCGTCGTCGAAGAGGAGATGACCGAAGAGCAGCGCATGCAGCGCGAGCTGCGTTCGGTGCGCCCGCGTCACGACGACCCCGAGCTGCCCGACGACATCACGTCCGAGGACCTCGACCGCATCGCCCGCAATGAGCTCAAGACCCTCACCAAGGACAACGCGGAAGCCGTGGGCCGTCACCTGGCCATGGCCGCCCGGGTCATCGAGGAAGACCCGGAGCTGGCGCACCGCCACGTCATGAGCGCCGCGCGTCGCGCCGGCCGCATCGCCGTGGTGCGCGAGAGCCTGGCCATCACGGCCTACGCCACCGGCGACTTCGCCCTGGCGTTGCGGGAACTCCGCACCTACCGCCGTATCTCGGGCTCCAACGCCCAGCTGCCGCTGATGGTGGACAGCGAACGCGGCGTAGGCCGCCCCGACCGCGCCCTGGAGCTGGGCCGTTCGGTGGACCGCTCCACCCTGCCCGCCGGCGTTCAGGTGGCCCTGGCCATCGCCATGTCCGGCGCCCGTCTCGACCTGGGGGAGACCGAGGCCGCGCTGAGCGAGCTCGAAATCGCCCAGCTCGACCCCAAGACCGCGTTCTCCTACAGCTCGGAGCTGTTCGCCGCCTACGCCGAGGTTCTCGAAGAACTCGGCCGCACCGACGAGGCCGACGTCTGGAACGAACGTGCCTCCCGCGCGGACGCCGCTCTGAACGGCGACGTCGACGAGACCATCGAGATCGTCGAACTCGACGAAGAATTCGATGAAGACGAGGACGAGGACGAGGACGCCGACCAGGATGAGGACGAGTCCGATCAGGACAACGCCGACACGCCCGACGAGCTCGAGACCGCCGACGACACCATCACCATCTCTGACACCGAAACTGACACCGAGGACGCTGCTTCATCCGATGACGAATCACACGACGACGCCAAGGGTGTGGACGAAGATCCTGAAACGACGCCCGTTGACTGAGCCGGCCACACCCCTGGCCGGCATCGACGTGGTCCTGGCCGACCTCGACGGTGTCGTCTACGCCGGCCCACACGCCATCCCGTACGCGATCGACGGCCTCAACAAGGCCGCTGAAAGCATCCGGGTGGGCTACATCACCAACAACGCATCACGCACGGATGCATCCGTGGCCGGCCACCTGACCGACCTCGGTCTCACCGTGGCGCCGTCCGACGTCGTCACCTCGCCCCAGGCAGCCATGCGGCTGCTCGTGGAGCAGGTGCCGGCCGGATCGCGGATCCTGGTGGTGGGCGGCGACGGTCTCGTCGACGAACTGCAGAAGCACGGCTTCGAGGTGACCCGGTCCGCCGAGGATTCCCCGGCCGCCGTGGTGCAGGGCTTCGCTCCTGACGTGGGCTGGACCCAGCTGGCCGAGGCCAGCTTTGCGCTGAACGCCGGCGTGACCCTGGACGGCGACTACCCGGGCATTCCGTGGATCGCGACGAATACCGACTGGACCATTCCGCAGGCCCGCGGCATCGCCCCGGGCAACGGCACCCTGGTCTCCGCGGTGCACACCGCGGTCGGGCGTCTGCCGCTCGTGGCCGGCAAGCCGGAGATCCCGATCTTCCTCGAGGCCATCAAACGCTTCGATGCCACCGCCCCGCTGTTCATCGGCGACCGGCTCGACACCGACATTCTCGGCGCCAACCGCGCTGGGATGCCGTCGGTGCTCGTGCTCACCGGCATCGACAAGGCCAAGCAGGCTCTGGCGGCCGGCCCCACGGAGCGTCCGACGTTCATCCTCGAGGACCTGCGCCAGCTGCACGAGCCCTACCCCGTGACGGTCTTCTCCAAGGACAAGTCCCAGGCCACGGTCGACGGCGCCAGCGTGCGCATCCACGGCGCCGACGTGGAGATCATGGCCGTCGGCGACGACGGAATCAACCTGTTGCGGGCCGCCTGCGCCGTGATCTGGGCGTCCGGCCGACCGATCTACGGCCTCAACGTTCCGGAGAGCCTCTATCTCGGACGGTAGCCTAGGAGGCGTGAGTGCAGACGGAGTAGATGCGGCCGGGCCGCCCAGTGCGCCGACCCCGGGTCGCCCGGGGCCGCGCCCGACGCCGTCTGCACCAGCGCCCGCGCCTACCGACGACGCACCCGCCCCGCCCGTGCTGGACGGTGACCTCGAGGCCCGCATCACGGCCGCCGAGGCGCTGCCGCTCGAGGACCGGGCCGCGGCGTATCTCCAGCTGCACGACAGTCTGCGCGACCACCTCGAAGGTGGCGACGTGCCCCGATCGAAGGCCGAATGACCACCTCCAGCACGCCAGAGCCAGACCCCGAGATGGGGACCCAGCACGAGGACGCGCCGGAGCCGAGACGGTCGGCGCCACAGCCCACCAGCGTGCCGATCAGCACGCCACCGGCGTCCGCCGCTGAACCCACGGTTTCACCCACGGGGGAGCAGCGCCTGGATTCGGCGCTGTTCGAACGGAGCTTGGTGCGATCGCGCACCGTCGCCGCCCGGCTCATCACCGAGGGCCTGGTCACCGTGGACGGCAGCCCTGTCGTCAAGGCATCCGCCAAGGTGCGCGAGAGCCAGGTCATCGCCGTGGCCCCCACCGACCACTACGTGAGCCGCGGAGCGCACAAGCTCGTTGCCGCGCTCGACGCGTTCGATCTACCGGTCGCCGGCCGCACCGCGATGGATGCCGGTGCCTCCACCGGCGGCTTCAGCCAGGTGCTGCTCGAACGCGACATCGCCCGGATCATCGCCGTCGACGTGGGCCACGGCCAGCTGTCGCCGACCATCAAGGCCGACCAGCGGGTGACGCTCGTCGAGGGCTTCAACCTGCGCTACGCCACCGCGGAGTCCATCGCGGGAGCCTCCGGCATCACCGAGCAACCCGACCTCGTCGTCGGCGACCTCTCGTTCATCTCCCTCACCACGGTGCTGCCGGCCCTGGTTGCCACCGCAACCGAAGGTGCCGACTTCGTGCTGCTGATCAAACCCCAATTCGAGGTCGGTCGCGGCGGCATCCGGGAGGGTGTCGTGCACAACGCCGGACTTCGCGCCGACGCCGTCGCCGGTGTGCTCTGGGCCGCCTGGGACCTGGGGCTCGGCGTGAACGGCCTGATCGCGTCGCCGATCGCCGGGGCCGCAGGCAACCACGAGTATCTCGTGTGGCTCAGACGTGGAACCGGAACTAATCCGACAGAATGGATCGATCGGATAACCATCCTGGTGGGAGCGTGACGCGCATGACCGCAACGCCACGACACATCCTCGTCGTCGCCCACACCGGCCGTCAGGACTCCCTCGAAGCCGCGGCCACCGTCTGCGAACAGCTGATCGCCGCCGGCGCCGTACCGGTGCTGGCCGCCGAGGAACGCGCCGACCTGCTGGCGTCCTGCCCGCAACTGAACGGCAGCACCGCCGTGCTCGGCGAGACCGTGCAGGCCACCGACCTGGAACTCGTGATCGTGCTCGGCGGCGACGGCACCATCCTGCGCGCCGCCGAGATCGTGCGCGGCTGCTCCGCGCCGCTGCTGGGCATCAACCTGGGCCACGTGGGATTCCTGGCCGAAAGCGAACGCGACGACCTTGGCGAGGCCGTGCGTCGCGCCCTGCTGCGCGACTACCTCGTGGAGGAGCGCATGACGCTCTCGGTGAGGGTGAAGGTGGACCACGAAGTGGTCTACGAAACCTGGGCGCTCAACGAGGCCACCGTCGAAAAGGCCAGCAGGCAGCGGATGATCGAGGTCATCATCGAGGTCGACGGCCGCCCGCTGTCCGCCTTCGGCTGCGACGGCGTGGTGCTGTCCACCCCCACCGGGTCGACCGCCTACTCGTTCTCCGCCGGGGGACCGATCGTCTGGCCGAGCCTGGACGCCCTGCTGCTCGTGCCGCTGAGCGCCCATGCCCTGTTCGCCCGCCCCCTCGTTGTCGGACCGGACTCCTCCCTCGCCGTGGAGATCCTTGCCCGCGGCGACAGCACCGCGGTGCTCTGCGCCGATGGCCGTCGCGTGCATGATTTGCCGCCTGGCGCCCGGGTGGTCGTGCGACGCTCACCGGTTCCGGTACGTCTCGCCCGGCTGCACAGCGGCCCGTTCACCGACCGGTTGGTGAACAAGTTCAACCTGCCCATCACGGGCTGGCGGGGCCCGGTCGGACGTGAGTGAGGTGACCGCATGATCGAAGAACTCGTCATCCGCGACCTCGGCGTGATCAAGGAAGCCACCCTGCCGCTCGGCCCCGGCTTCACCGCCATCACCGGCGAGACCGGCGCGGGCAAGACCATGGTCGTCACCGCGCTCGGCCTGCTGCTGGGCGAGCGCGCCGACCCGGGCACCGTGCGCGCCGGCCAACCGCAGAGTTGGGTGGAGGGCCGCTGGCTGATCGCCCCCGACGGGTCCGTCGCCCAGCGGGTGCGGGACGCCGGAGGAGACCTCGACGGCCCCGAGCTGCTGCTCAGCCGTTCGGTGTCGGCCGAAGGCCGCAGCCGCGCCGTCGTCGGCGGCCGCAGCGCCCCCGCCGGGGTGCTCGGCGACCTCGGCGGTGACCTCGTCGTCGTGCACGGCCAGTCCGACCAGGTGCGCCTGCGGTCCACCTCCGCGCAGCGCGGGGCTCTGGACCGGTTCGCCGGCCCCGAACTCACCGAGGCCCTCATGGCCTTCCAGCACGTTTACCACCGCTGGCACGCCAACCAAGCCGAACTCGACCTGCTCATCGCCGAGCAGGACCGCCGGGCCCGAGAAGCCGAAGACCTGCGCCTGCGGATCGCCGAGATCGAGCTCGCCGCCCCGCAGCGCGGCGAAGACGACGAACTCGCCGGCCGCGCCGAACGCCTGGGCAACCTCGAAGAACTCCGGCTGGCCGCCGCCTCGTCTCGCGAACTGCTCTCGGCCGAGGAATCCACCGACGACACGCCCGATGTCGTCGCCCTGCTCGAATCCGCCCGCCGCCAGCTGGACCGGGCCGCCGCACACGACCCGGTGCTGCCGCCGCTGGCCGAGGCCCTCGCCAACGCCGGCTTCATCGTCGCCGACATCGCCGCCCAACTCTCCAGCTACCTCGCCGGCCTGGACGCCGACGGCGCCAGGGAACTGGAGGTGGTGCAGGAGCGCCGCGCCGAGCTGAGCGTGCTCTCGCGCAAGTTCGTCGGCGGCCTCGACGAGGCCATCGACTTTCTCGACACCGGCAGCAGCCGCCTGCTCGAGCTCGACAGCGACTCCGACCGGATCGACGCCCTGCGCGCCGACACGGCCGCCGACCGCGACCTCGTGCAGCGGCTCGCCGAGGCGCTCACCGGCATCCGCACCACCGCGGCCGCCGCGCTCGGCGCCGCCGTCACCACCGAACTGGCCGCGTTGGCCATGCCGGACGCCCGCCTGGTGGTGGAGATCGACCGGCTGGACGAGGTCTCGGTGACCGGCCACGACCTGGTGCGCATCATGTTGCAGCCCCACGCGGGCGCCGAGCCGCGGGCACTGGCGCGTGGCGCATCCGGGGGCGAGCTGTCGCGGGTGATGCTGGCCATCGAGGTCGTCATCAACGCCACCGACCCTGTGCCCACCTTCGTCTTCGACGAGGTCGACGCCGGAGTGGGCGGCGCGGCCGCGATCGAGATCGGCCGGCGACTCGCCCGACTCGCTGAAACCGCCCAGGTGATCGTGGTCACCCACCTCGCCCAGGTGGCGGCGTTCGCCGGCAACCACCTCAGCGTCGTCAAGGACAGCCACGGCTCGGTCACCGCGAGCAGCGTACGCCAGCTCACCGGCGACGACAGGGCCGCCGAGATGGCCCGGCTGCTCTCCGGACTGCCCGACTCCGCCAGCGGCCTCGAGCACGCTCGCGAGCTCATTGAACTTGCCCACTCAACTCGCTCCAACGGAGAGGCCCCAGCTAGGTGATAGGATCGAAGCCCGTGGTGAACATTACAAACGCGGACAATTCAGACGGCATTACGAAGCACATTTTTGTGACCGGTGGTGTCGTTTCTTCATTGGGTAAAGGCCTGACGGCGGCAAGCCTCGGCAACCTCCTGACTGCTCGCGGCGTACGCGTCGTCATGCAGAAGCTGGACCCCTACCTCAACGTCGACCCGGGCACGATGAACCCGTTCCAGCACGGTGAAGTCTTCGTCACCGACGACGGCTCGGAGACCGACCTCGACATCGGCCACTACGAGCGCTTCCTCGACATCAACCTCACCCAGGCGGCGAACGTCACCACCGGTCAGGTCTACTCACAGGTCATCGCCCGCGAACGCCGCGGCGAGTACCTCGGCGACACCGTCCAGGTCATCCCGCACATCACCGACGAGATCAAGCGACGGATGCGCCTGCAGGCCAGCGACGAGCCGCGCCCCGACGTCATCATCACCGAGGTCGGCGGCACCGTCGGCGACATCGAGTCGCAGCCCTTCATCGAGGCCGCCCGCCAGGTGCGCCACGAGCTGGGCCGCAAGAACGTCTTCTTCGTGCACGTGTCGCTGGTGCCGTTCATGGCCGCCTCCGGTGAGCAGAAGACCAAGCCCACCCAGCACTCCGTCGCAGCGCTCCGCTCCCTCGGTATCCAGCCGGATGCCCTGGTGCTGCGCAGCGACCGCCCCGTCTCCGAATCCAACAAGCGCAAGATCGCGCTGATGTGCGACGTCGAAGAAGACGCCGTCGTCAACTGCGTCGACGTGCCCAGCATCTACGAGATCCCCGCCGTGCTGCACGAGCAGGGCCTGGACAAGTACATCACCGACGCCCTGAGCCTGCCGGTCAAGGACGTGGATTGGACCGCCTGGCAGCGCGTGCTCGACGCCGTGCGCGAGCCCAAGCACGAGGTCACCATCGGCCTGGTCGGCAAGTACATCGACCTGCCCGACGCGTACCTCTCGGTGACCGAGGCGCTGCGCGCCGGCGGTTTCGCCCAGCAGACCAAGGTCAAGCTCGAGTGGATCGCTTCGGACACCTGCGAGACGCCCGAAGGCGCCGCGGCGATGCTCGCCGAGCTCGACGGCATCTGCGTGCCCGGCGGCTTCGGCGTGCGCGGCATCGAGGGCAAGCTCGGCGCCCTCAAGTTCGCCCGCGAGAACGCCATCCCCGTGCTCGGCCTGTGCCTGGGCCTGCAGTGCATGGTCATCGAATACGCCCGCAACAAGGCCGGCCTCGACGGCGCCTCGTCGAGCGAGTTCGAGCCCGAGACCGAGTTCCCCGTGATCGCGACAATGGAAGAGCAGGTCGAGATCATCGCCGGCGGCGACCTGGGCGGCACCATGCGCCTCGGCCTGTACCCGGCCAACCTCGCCGACGGGTCCATCGTTGCCGAGCTCTACGGCGCCCCGGTCGCGTCCGAGCGTCACCGTCACCGCTACGAGGTGAACAACAACTACCGCGCCCAGATCGCCGAGGCCGGCCTGTGGTTCTCCGGCACCTCGCCCGACGGCCACCTCGTCGAGTACGTGGAGCTGCCCCGCGCCGAGCACCCGTTCTACGTGGGCACCCAGGCCCACCCCGAACTGCGCTCACGCCCCAGCCACGCGCACCCGCTGTTCGTCGGCCTGATCGGTGCGGCCCTGGACCGCCAGCAGGCCAGCCGCCTGTTCGAGGTCAAGGAAGATGCCTGAGACCCTCGCCGCCCGCGCCGAAGCCGACGCGTTGCTGCCCCGTATCGAGGATGAGCCGGCACCGACCGCGCTGACCTCCAGTGCGGTGCGGTTCGACGGTCACGTGTGGAACATCCGCCAGGACGCGTTCGACTACAACGGCGCCGAGATCGTGCGTGAGTACGTCGACCACCCCGGTGCGGTCGCGATTCTCGCCCTCGACGACCAGGACCGGGTGCTGCTGATCCAGCAGTACCGGCACCCGGTGCGGATGCGGGAGTGGGAGCTGCCCGCCGGGCTGCTCGACGTCGACGGCGAACACGCTCTTCTCGGCGCCCAGCGCGAGCTGGCCGAAGAGACCGACGTCGTCGCATCCGAGTGGAATGTGCTCACCGAGTTCTACACGTCCCCGGGCGGCAGCAACGAAGTGATCCGCATCTACCTGGCCCGCGGCCTGTCGCCGGCCACCGAGGCCTTCGACCGCACCGACGAGGAAGCCGACATGGTCACCCGCTGGGTGTCCCTGGACGACGCCGTTGACGCCGCGCTGGCCCGCCGGGTGCAGAACCCGTCGCTTGTTGTCGGTGTGCTGGCTGCCGCCGCCTCCCGCTCCCGCGGCTGGGCGTCGTTGGCGCCGGCCGACCTGCCCTGGCCGCGGCATCCGAACAACTGGGACCACACGGTGTGACCGGCCCCGCGCTCATCGAGCCGGCCGTGCACTCGTTCTTGCGGCATGTCTCGATTGAACGCGGGCTGAGCGCCAACACCGTCGCCGCCTACCGGCGCGACCTGGTGATCTACGCCGGCTGGCTCACGGATACCGAGATCACCGATCTGCGCGCCGTGACCGGGCCGCAGGTGAGCGCGTTCGTGCAGCACCTGGGCAGTCGCACCGAATCGCCGCTGACCGCGGCCTCCGTCGCGCGGATCCTGAGCACCGTGCGCGGCTTCCACCGGTTCCTGCTCGAGGAATCGCTGGTGGACGTGGACGTGGCGCACGAGACCAAACCGCCCAAGCTCGGCCTGCGGCTGCCCAAGGCCATCTCGATCGAGCAGGTGAACGCGCTGCTGGCCGCGACCGACGGGGAGGAACTGCAGCAGCTGCGCGACAAGGCGCTGCTCGAACTGCTCTACGCCACCGGGGCGCGGGTGTCCGAGGTGGTCAACCTCAACGTGGACGACATGCTCGAGGAAGACGTGGTGCGGCTCACCGGCAAGGGCAACCGGCAGCGCATCGTGCCCGTCGGCAGCTTCGCCCGGGCCGCCGTGGACGCGTACCTGGTGCGGGCCCGACCGGTGCTGTCGGGGCGGGGTAAGTCCACCCCGGCGCTGTTCCTCGGCGTGCGGGGGCATCGGGTGAGCCGGCAGAACGCCTGGTTGATCATCCGGGCCGCCGCGGAACGCGCCCAGCTGGGCATCGAGGTGTCGCCGCACACGCTGCGGCACTCGTTCGCCACCCACCTGCTCTCCGGCGGCGCCGACGTGCGCGTGGTGCAGGAACTGCTCGGTCACTCGTCGGTGGCCACCACCCAGATCTACACCCTTGTCACCATCGACACCCTCCGCGACGTGTACACCACGGCGCACCCCCGCGCCCGCTGACCCGCGCCGCCCGCCGGTGACCTGTGTATGTGTGTGTGTTTCGCAGGCAAGGGCGGCCACAATGGGGGAGTGACCCGTACCTCAACACCACCGCCCGCACCGACGCCGGCCGGCCGCTTCGGCATCCGCCGCAATCTGCTGCGGCCCGAGGACTCCACCAGCTCCGACCGGGTCACCTACGTCGAGCTGTTCTTCGACCTGATCTTCGTCTTCGCGCTCACCCAGCTCTCCCGCTACCTCTACGAGAACCAGTCCTGGGAGGGTGCCCTCGAGTCGGCGATGCTGGTGCTCGCGCTCTGGTGGGTGTGGGTCTACACGACCTGGGTGACCAACTGGCTCGACCCGGCCAAGCTGCCCGTGCGCGGCGTGGTGCTGGGCCTGTCGCTGGTGGGGTTCGTGGTGAGCGTCTCGATCTACGAGTCGTTCGGCGACCGCGGCATCGTCTTCGCGCTGGCCTACTCGGTGCTGCAACTGGGCCGCACGGCCTTCATGGTGCTCGCCGTGGCCCGGCACGACGCCGAGCTGCGCCGCACCTTCGTGCGGATCCTGATCTGGCTGGCTCTCTCGAGCGTGTTCTGGATCGTCGGGGCGCTGCTGCCGTTGCAATATCGGCTGCCGCTCTGGCTGATCGCCCTGGCCATCGAGTACCTCTCCGCCGGGGTCGGCTTCCGGGTGCCGGGACTCGGCGCGTCCGGCATCGACCAGTGGAACCTCTCCGGCCCGCACATCGCCGAGCGCAGCGCCCTGTTCGTGATCATCGCCCTGGGCGAATCGCTGCTGGTCACCGGATTCGCGTTCGTCGCGAAGGAATCTTCGGCGGCGAGCGTCCTGGGCATGCTGCTCGCGTTCGGTGCGACCGTGGCGATGTGGTGGCTGTACTTCGACCACAGCGAACGCGCCGGCGCCAAGGCCATCGCCGCCGCCGCGGAGCCCGGTCGCATCGCCCGGCTCGCGTACACCTACGTGCACGCCGTGATCATCGCCGGCATCGTGCTCACCTCGGTGGCCGACAAAGAAGTGCTCACGCATCCGCACGCGGAGATGACCCTGTCCACCGCGGTGGTCCTGGTGGGAGGGCCGGCGCTCTACGTGCTGGGGATGCTGCTGTTCCGGCTCGTCGTGGCGCGGGAGCTGCTCGTGTCGTACCTGATGGGCCTCGGGGCGCTGCTGGTTGCGTTCGGCGCGGCCTTCGAGCTCACCCCGCTGCAGCTGGGCTCGGTGACCACCGGGGTGCTCGTGATCGTGGCCGGCTGGGAGACCGTGGTGCGGGTGCGCCGGGGCACCGACGACAAGAAGGCCGGCTGACTCAGCCGGCGAGGCAGCTGGCGGCACACCGGGGAATCTGGCCGGGCTGGGCCTCTCGGCTCGGTAGAATCAACCAAGTGAACTGCATGACGGATCGAGGACAGCCCAGTGGCGCGTAGAACGGATAGCCGGACGCAGCTTCCCGGACTCGAGGAACCACCCACCGGTGCGACCGGTCGCCCGCTGCAGGTGTTCGATGAGCCCGCCCCGCTGAAAAGTCACGGCCCGGCGCGCATCGTCTCGCTGTGCAACCAGAAGGGCGGCGTCGGCAAGACGACGACCACCATCAACCTGGGAGCGGCACTGGCCGGTTACGGCCGCCGGGTGCTCGCCATCGACTTCGACCCGCAGGGCGCCCTGTCGGCCGGTCTCGGCGTGCCCACCCACGACGTCACCACCATCTACGACCTGCTCCTGAGCGGCTCCAAGGATCCCAAGGAAGCCATCCAGCAGACCTCCGTCGTGGGTCTGGACATCATCCCGGCCAACATCGACCTCTCCGCCGCGGAGGTGCACCTCGTCAACGAGGTCGCCCGCGAGCAGATTCTCGCCCGGGTGCTGCGCAAGGTCTCCAACGATTACGACGTGATCCTCATCGACTGCCAGCCGTCGCTGGGCATCCTCACCGTCAACGCCCTCACCGCCAGCCACGGCGTGCTGATCCCGCTGGAGTGCGAGTTCTTCGCCCTGCGCGGGGTGGCGCTGCTCATCGAAACCATCGACAAGGTGCGCGACCGGCTCAACCCGGCCATCGAACTCGACGGCATCCTGGCCACCATGTACGACTCCCGCACCCTGCACTCGCGCGAGGTACTCGAACGGGTCGTTGACGCGTTCGGCGACCGGGTGCTCGACACCGTCATCGGCCGTACGGTCAAATTCCCGGATGCCAGTGTCGCGGGGGTGCCGATCACCGAGTTCGCTCCGGAACACGCCGCCGCCAAGGCCTACAAGCAGGCGGCGCGGGAACTGATCCAGCGTGGCGCGGTCGCCTAAGCGCACCTCGGCCGCTTCGGCCCGCGTCGCGGCGACCACCGCCACGACCCACACCCGCACGGCCGGCACCGGCACGCTCGAGTCCATCGGCGACGCCGGTACACCCGCGCCCGGATTCTCGGTGGCTCTGCAGAACTTCGAGGGACCGTTCGACCTGCTGCTCTCGTTGATCGGCAAGCACGAACTCGATATCACCGAGATCTCGCTGAGCCGGGTCACCGACGAGTTCATCTCCTACCTGCGCGGGCTCGACGCCGCCGAGGAGCTCGACCAGGCCACCGAGTTCCTCGTCGTGGCCGCCACCCTGCTCGACCTCAAACTGGTCGGGCTGCTGCCGCAGGGCGAACTGGTGGATGCCGAGGACGTGGCGCTGCTCGAGGCCCGCGACCTGCTCTTCGCCCGGCTGTTGCAGTACCGGGCGTTCAAGACCGCGTCGGAGTGGTTCCTCGAACGCCTCGAGCACGAGGCCACCCGCCATGTGCGCTCGGTGCGGCTCGAGGAGAAATACCGTACGACCACGCCGGAGCTCGTGTGGACGTTGTCGCTGGGCGATTTCGGCGCGCTGGCGGCGTTGGCGCTCACGCCGCGAGAGCTGCCGACCGTGGGGCTGGAGCATTTGCACGCGCCGCTGGTCAGCATCCGGGAGCAGGCGGCGATCGTGGTGGCGATGTTGCGGGCCAACCGAAGCCTGACGTTTCGGGAGCTGATCGTGGACTGCGCCGAGAAGGGGCTTGTGATCGCCCGTTTTCTTGCCGTGCTGGAGCTGTACCGGCACGGGGCTCTGACCTTCGACCAGCTCGAACCGCTGGGCGAGCTCAGTTTGCACTGGGATGCCGAGGGCTGGTCGGATGACAATCTTGCGAACCTTGGAGGCGATTATGAGTCTTGATGCCAGTGTGACGACCCTTGACGAGGTCTCGACAGGCTCGACCGACGGGAATCGCTCGAACGGCGGCGGGGGAGCGGTGGCCATTGAGCGGCGCCTTGAGGCGATTTTGATGGTGGCGGATGAGCCGCAGAGCCTGGTGCACCTGGCGACCGCGGTCGCGCACCCGCTCGTGGACGTACGCGCGGCCATCCTGCGGCTGGTCGCCGACTTCGACGGGGTCGACGGCACCGTGCGGCGCGGCTTCGAACTACGCGAGGTGGCCGGCGGCTGGCGCATCTACGTGCGCGCGGAGCACGACCCGGTCGTGGCCGATTTTGTGCTCACCCAGAACCCCAGCCGGCTCTCCCAGGCAGCCCTGGAGACCCTCGCGGTGATCGCTTACAAGCAACCGATCAGCCGCGGCGCGGTAGCCTCGATTCGGGCCGTTAACGTCGACTCGGTCGTGCGCACCCTCCTGGGCCGCGGATTGATCACCGAGGCCTTCACCGATAGCGAGACCGGCGCGATCAATTACGCCACCACCGACCTGCTGCTCACCCAGCTGGGAATCAACTCGCTCGACGAGTTGCCACTAATTTCGCCGTTGCTCGCCGACGGTGCGAACGGATTCGAGGATCTACCATGACCGACCACAACGACGGCTACACCGACACCAGCAGCACCAACCCGGACTTCGCCACCAACCCCGAGGCCGCCGCCGACGGCATCCGCCTGCAGAAGGTGCTCTCCGCCGCGGGCGTCGCCTCCCGCCGGGTCAGCGAAGAAATGATCAGCTCCGGTCGGGTGCGGGTCAACGGCAAGGTCGTCACCGAACTCGGACGCCGCGTGCACCCCGAGACCGACAAGATCGCCGTCGACAACGTCGCCGTGCAGCTGGACACCAGCCGCCGCTACGTGATGCTGAACAAGCCCGTCGGCGTGGTCTCCTCCATGCAGGACGAGAGCGGCCGGCCGGACCTCCGCCAGTTCACGCAAGGCTACGAGGAGCGCCTCTTCAACGTGGGCCGCCTCGACGCCGCCACCAGCGGCCTGCTGATCCTGACCAACGACGGTGACCTTGCCCACGTTCTCGCGCACCCCTCCTTCGGCGTCGCCAAGACCTACATCGCCAAGGTCGAGGGCCGCGTCTCGGCGCAGACCATCGGCAAGCTGCAGAGCGGTATCGAGCTGGAGGACGGCCCCATCGCCGCCGACAAGGCCCGCATCCTCACCAGCCCTCCCGGCGACGGCTTCACCCTCGTGGAGCTGACCCTGCACTCCGGCCGCAACCGCATCGTGCGCCGGATGATGGACGCCGTCGGCCACCCCGTCGTGGACCTGGTCCGCCGCCAGTTCGGGCCGCTGCAGCTGGGCACCCTCCGCTCCGGCGCCGTGCGCGACCTCACTAAGGTGGAACTCGGTCAGCTGCTCACGGTGTCCCGCGCCGAAGTGCAGAAGTAGCCGGCTGAGTAACCCGCAGCATCCGTTTCACCCTGTCACCCGCGCAAGTTTGGAGCCGAACGTGGTCGAGTCTCGCCTGATCGGGCCGGTGCGTGTCGTCGGCGCAGGTCTCCTGGGAACCAGCATCGGCCTGGGCCTGAGCGCCCGGGGCATCGACGTGATCCTCGCCGACGCGTCGCCGACCAACCTGTCACTGGCCATCGACTACGGTGCCGGCCGCGCCGCCACGCCCGCCGACGCCCCCCAGCTGATCGTGGTGTGTGTGCCACCGGACGTGACCGCCGACATCGTCGCCCGTGAACTCGACGCGTTCCCCGACGCGATCGTGACGGATGTGGCCAGCGTCAAGCTGGCCCCGCTGACCGAGTTGCGCGCCCGCGGCGCCGACACGTCCCGCTACATCGGCTCGCACCCCCTCGCTGGCCGGGAACGCGGCGGACCGCTCGCCGGCCGCGCCGACCTGTTCATCGGCCGGCCGTGGGTGGTCGCCGCGCACGATGACATCAGCTACCAGCGCGCCACCGCGATCGACGACCTGATCCTCGACCTCGGCGCCACCCTGGTGGAGATGACCCCGGAAGAGCACGACAAGGGTGTCGCCCTCGTCTCCCACGTGCCCCAGGTGGTGGCCACCCTGATGGCCCGCCGCCTCACCGACGCGCCCGCCTCCGCGCTGAACCTCGCCGGGCAGGGCCTGCGGGACGTCACCCGCGTCGCCGCGAGCGACCCGGAACTGTGGGTGCAGATCCTCGGCGCCAACCCCGCGCCGGTACGGGAGATCCTGCTCGCGCTGCGCGACGACCTGGACCGGTTCATCGGCGCCCTCGCCGACCCATCCGCCCCCGGCGCCCGCCGCCAGGTGGCCGAGGAGATCGCCGGCGGCAACACCGGCGTGGCCCGGCTGCCCGGCAAGCACGGCCAGGACCGCCGGTACGCCAGCCTCACCGTGATGGTCGACGACACCCCCGGCCAGCTCGCCCGCCTGTTCAACGAAATCGGCGAGGCCGGCGTCAACCTCGAGGACCTGCGCCTCGAACACTCCCCGGGAGCCCAGATCGGGCTCGCCGAGATCAGCATCCTCCCCGAGGCGGTCAGCCGCCTCACCACTGAGCTGGCCGCCCGCGGCTGGCGGATTGTCGGTTAGACATTTGAGTAAGCACTCCTACCCCCTGTTCGTTGCGATCGACGGGCCGGCCGGCAGCGGCAAGTCCAGCGTGAGCCGGGCCGTGGCCCGCCGCCTCGGTTACGGCTACCTCGACACCGGCGCCGCCTACCGGGCGCTGGCCTGGTTGGTCATCGACCAGGAGGTTGACCCGCAGAACTCCGCCGCGGTCAGCGCACTGCTGCCCAGCTTCGACTACACGATCGGCACCGAACCGGATGCCTATTTCGTGCGGGTGGGGGAGACCGACGTCACCGACGCCATCCGTGAACCGCAGATCTCGGCCGCGGTCAGCGCAATCGCCCGGGTCCCCGCGGTGCGCAGCCACCTGACCGAGCTGTTCCGCCGCATCGCCCGGGCGGTTCCGCAGCCCGGCGTGGTGGTCGAGGGCCGCGACATCACCACCGTCGTCGCACCCGAGGCCGAGGTCCGCATTCTACTCACAGCAACCGAAGAGGCTAGAATGGCTAGGCGCTCTGCGGAAATATCAACCCAATCGGCCCACACCGTGGCGGAACAGCTGCGATCGAGGGATCGCGCCGACTCCCAGGTAGTGGAATTCATGAGCGCCGCAGACGGTGTGACCACCGTCGACTCCACCCATCTCGACTTCGACCAGACCATTGACGCGGTTGTAGAGGTCATCAATACCGCGAGGAACTCGCATGACTAATCAATTCGACGACACGACGATCCCCGAACTCGACCCGGAAATCGCATCGCGCCTGACCGACCTCGACGAGGACGACGCGCTGATCACTCAGCGCGCCACCGCGCTGCGCACCGGCCTGAACGAATACGACCTTGACGACGAGGACTTCGACGTTCTCGACTCGGTCTCCGATGACCCCGACGCGATCCAGTACCTGCCGGCCCTGCCGGTCATCGCGATCGTCGGCCGCCCCAACGTGGGCAAGTCCGCGCTCGTGAACCGCATCCTCGGCCGCCGCGAGGCCGTCGTGGAGGACACCCCCGGCGTGACCCGCGACCGGGTCACCTACAAGGGTGAATGGCACGAACGCCGCTTCAGCCTCGTCGACACCGGCGGCTGGGAGCCCGACGCCAAGGGCATCGACGCGTCCGTGGCCATGCAGGCCGAACTGGCCATCGAGCTGTGCGACGTCGTCATGTTCGTCGTGGACTCCAACGTGGGCCCGACCTCCACCGACGAGGCCGTCGTCAAGCTGCTGCGTCGCAGCGGCAAGCCGGTCTTCCTCATCGCCAACAAGGTCGACGACATCCGTCAGGAGCCCGAAGCGGCCAGCCTGTGGGCGCTCGGCCTCGGCCAGCCCTGGCCGGTCTCCGCGCTGCACGGCCGCGGCGTTGCCGACCTGCTCGACGCGATCCTCGAGAAGCTCCCCGAGATCTCCAACGTCGCCAAGCAGGAAGTGGGCGGCCCGCGCCGCGTCGCGATCCTGGGACGCCCGAACGTGGGCAAGTCCAGCCTGTTGAACAAGGTCGTCGGCGAAGAGCGTGTTGTTGTCAACGCGCTGGCCGGCACCACCCGCGACCCGGTCGACGAGCAGGTTGAGCTCGGCGGCAAGGTCTGGCGTTTCGTCGACACCGCCGGCATCCGTCGTCGCGTGCACCTCTCTCAGGGCGCCGACTTCTACGCGTCACTGCGCACCAGCGCGGCCCTGGAAAAGGCCGAGGTGGCCGTGGTGCTCATCGACGTCACCGAGGTCATCAGCGAGCAGGACGTGCGCGTCATCGACCTGGTTCTCGAGTCCGGCCGTGCGCTGGTGCTCGCGTTCAACAAGTGGGACCAGATCGACGACGACCGTCGCCGCTACCTGGAGCGTGAGATCGAGCAGGACCTGGCGCACGTGGCCTGGGCCCCGCGCGTGAACATCTCGGCCAAGACCGGCCGTCACATGGAGAAGCTGGTTCCGGCCCTCGAGCTCGCGCTCGAGTCGTGGGACACCCGCGTTGCCACCGGCAAGTTCAACGCGTTCCTCGCCGAGCTGGCCGCGGAGCACCCGCACCCGGTGCGCAGTGGCAAGCAGCCGCGCATCCTGTTCGGCACCCAGGCCTCCAGCCGCCCGCCGACCTTCGTGATCTTCACCACCGGGTTCCTTGACCCGGGCTACCGCCGGTTCATCCAGCGTCGTCTGCGTGAGGTCTACGGCTTCGCCGGCAGCCCGATCAACATCAGCATGCGGGTGCGCGAGAAGCGCAAGCGCTAACCCGACCGCCGGCTACCCGGCAGGTTCGATCAGGCCGTGTGCCGCATCTTCGGATGCCGGCATGCGGCTTTTTCGTGTGTGCCCGCGGCATGACGCCGCACGGTTGGCGCAAGCTTTGCTCAAGGGCCGCCTAAGGACAACGCAACCCAAGCGACCCGATCCCAGCGCTGGTGCGGAAACGGAAACCTGAACCCGCAAGCTGAGGTTGAAGGTACCCCCAAACGAGGGGGTTTCCCGCGCCGGTGACATTGTCTTATGTTCTAACTGCTGGCAGAACCCACCCGGTTCCACCGGCACCGCCCAATCAACGAGCCTCACCCGGCCCGTGATCCACACCGGAGTGCTCCACTTCGACATTCCTCAGTACATCGAGCTCACGCCCAGGTTCGACCGCATCATCCGCAGCATCCGCCGGCCCCGAAACCCGCGGAACGCTCGCCAGCTCGCGGCCGCTCCAGCTTCCTCTTCCCCCTCAGCCGTCCGCTTCCTAGAGCGGCGCTGGGCGCACCACGTAGCCCTTCCGACATTTCCGTGTCCCTGCATTTCGTTGTGACCTGGTCTAAACGAGAACCCGAACTCTCGACCGCTGATCCAGCGAGATCCCTGGCCCTATTCCAAGGATGAATTCACTGTGCCCTCGAAGTCCCTAGCTTCGCCTGCCCGCAAACGCCAACTCGGCGCCGAACGCAGCACCCAGCCCCTTCCCACCGTTCACGACATCCCCAGCGACGCCAAAATCATCTGGGGTCGACTCGCCATCATCAGCACTGTGCTGGCCTGGCTCGCGTACGTCATCTACACAATCCTGCGTCAGTTCCTCAACAACGGCGCCGAGAGCTTCCGGTTCACCACCGAGGCCGTCTCCTACGTGATCGTGGTGACCTTCCTCACTTTCTCCGCGCTGCTGTACCTGGTAGCCCGGCAGGGTGCACTTCAACGGTTCCGCGACCACGTGCGGGTACCCCGTGCCGAACTCGACGGACACTTCGCCAACCACCAGGGTTCACTTACCGTGCTGGTGCCTTCCTACAGCGAGGAACACGGCGTGGTGCGGGCAACTCTGTGGTCGGCCGCGTTGCAGGAGTATCCCGACCTGCGCATCGTTCTGCTGCTTGACGACCCGCCGCACCCGACCGACCCGGCCGTCGCCGCCCAGCTGCGGTCCTCCCGCAGCATAGCCCGGGACATCGAACTGGCCCTGGCGGTACCGAAGAACCGGTTCGCCGAAGAGCTGTTGATCTGCGAGATCGAACTCGCTGACGACCAGCAGCCCACCCAACGGGCCGTGCAGCGCCTCGCCGACAGCTACCAGTGGGCTGCCCGCTGGCTGCAGGCGATGGCCTCCGCCGAGACCATCGATGACCACGTCGACACCTTCTTCGTGGAGCAGGTGCTCGGTGGCCTTGCCGCGGAACTCTCCCTCACCGGCGCGGCGCTGACCGCGGCCGCGCGGGAGGGCACCGCCCCCAGCGCCGCCCGGATGCTGGAGCTGCACCGCCGGTTGCTCTGGACCTTCTCCGCCGAGCTGGACACCTTCGAGCGCAAACTGTTCTCGTCGCTGTCACACGAGGCCAACAAGGCGATGAACCTCAACGCGTACATCGGTCTGATGGGTCGCCGGTTCCAGCGCGAGGAGGGGCCGGACGGCACCATCCTGCGCCCGGTCGCCGACGATGCACCAGCCGACTATGTGGTGCGCGACTCCGAGTACCTGCTCACCCTCGACGCCGACTCGCTGCTGCTGCGCGACTACTGTCTGCGCCTGGTCTACTTCCTCGAACAGCCCGACAACGCCAGAGTCGCCGTCACCCAGACGCCGTACTCGTCGTTCCGCGGCGCCCCCACCCGCATCGAGCGGCTCGCCGGCGCCACCACCGACATCCAGCACATTCTGCACCAGGGCCTGTCGCACTACGGCGCCACCTTCTGGGTGGGGGCGAACGCCGTGATCCGCAAGGTGGCCTTGGAAGACATCGTCGAGGTGGAAACCGTGGGCGGCTTCGAGGTGCGCCGCTACGTGCAGGACCGCACCGTGATCGAGGACACCGAGTCCAGCATCGACCTGGGCACCCACGGCTGGTCGCTGACGAACTACCCCGAGCGACTCAGCTACAGCGCCACCCCGCCCGACTTCGGTTCGCTCATCGTGCAGCGTCGCCGCTGGGCCAACGGCGGTCTGCTGATCCTGCCCAAGCTCTGGCGCCAGATGCGTGAGCGCCGCCGCCAGGGCCACCCGATCAGCGTGATCGAACTGGCGCTGCGGGTGAACTACATGGCCAGCATCGCCTGGGCCAGCTTCGGCCTGATCTTCCTGCTCGCCTACCCCTACGACAGCCGGCTGCTCAGCCCCGTCGTTGTGCTCGCCGCCGTGCCGTACTTCCTCGCGATGGGCAGCGACCTGCGGTCGTGCGGCTACAAGTTCAGCGACATCCTGCGCATCTACGGCTTCAACCTGATCCTGCTGCCGGTGAACCTCGCCGGGGTGCTCAAGTCGATGCAGCAGGCCGTGACCAGCAAGAAGATCCCGTTCGCCCGCACCCCCAAGGTGCGCAACCGCACGGCAGCGCCGCTGCTGTTCGTGGTGGTGCCGTACGTGATCGTCGCGTTCTCCGCGCTCACCCTGTGGCGCGATGTGTCGCAAGGGAACTGGGGCAACGCCTTGTTCGCCGGGTTCAACGCCCTGCTGGCCGTCTTCGCGATTGCTGCCTACATCGGTCTCTGGAACTCGATCGTGGATGTCTGGCTCGGCTTGACCCAGTGGATGTTCGTCGAACGCGCCCCCCGCCGCAGTGTCGCCGTCGAGGCGCCTCAACCGCTGGAGCCCGTCTTGGACTGGCGCGCGGTGATCTATCACGGCCACGCAGTCGGCGAGCTGCCCAGCGACGTGGAAGTGATCACCGGACCGTTCGTGAACCAGCCCGGCTCAAAGAGCACCAAGCAGGGAGCACTCAAATGAGCGCCGTAGAACCCGGCGCACCAGCGCCCACCGCCCCCGAGACCGTCACCGCGGTCGCCAAGCCGCGTCGGCGCCTCTCGGTGGTGCGGGTCTTCCTCGGTGTGGTGCTTGTCGTGGCGTTGTCCAGCGGCGGTTACCTCGGCTGGCAGTGGTGGGGTTCGGCGCAGGCCGCCGAGGCCTACGACCCCTGGTTCGCCGGCTACGTCGACGTGACCGCCACCCCCACCTACGACTTCGAGGCGTCGGCCGACCGGGCCGGCAGCGACGTGGTGCTCTCATTCATCGTTGCTGACGCCGAGGAGCCCTGCACGCCCAGCTGGGGCACCTATTACACCCTGGATGAGGCTGCGGACGAGCTGGACCTCGACCGCCGGCTGGCCCGGGTGACCCAGCTCGACGGTCAGGTCATCGTCTCCTTCGGCGGCCTGCTCAACACCGAACTGGGCACCGGCTGCACCGACACCAAGAAGCTCACCGCCGCCTACGCCGCGGTGCTCGACCGGTACGACGTGACCACCATCGACCTCGATCTCGAGGGGGACAACCTCACCGACAGTGCGGCGGCCGAACGCCGGGCCACCGCGCTCGCCGACCTGCAGGCCGACCGCCGCGCCGACGGCGAGGACCTTGCGGTGTGGCTGACCCTGCCCGTGGGCACCTTCGGTCTCACCGAAGACGGCACCGACGCGGTCACCGCCATGCTCGACGCCAAGGTGGACCTGGCCGGGGTGAACCTGATGACCATGGACTACGGCAGCAGCAAGGACGCCGGCGAGACCATGGCCGAGGCATCCATTCGCGCCGTCACGGCCGCGCACCGGCAGATCGGCACCCTGTACAGCCGGGCCGGCACCCAGCTGACGGATGCCACGGTGTGGTCGAAGATCGGCATGACGCCCATGGCCGGCCAGAACGACGTGCCCGACGAGGTCTTCGACCTCGACGACGCCCGTGCCGTGAACACGTTCGCGCGGGAACAGAAGATCGGCCGGATGTCGTTGTGGTCCCTCAACCGGGACACCACCTGCGGATCGAACTACGCCGACCTCACCCGGGTGTCGGACTCCTGCAGCGGCATCGACCAGGGCGATGAGAAGTTCGTGGACGTGCTGGGCAAGGGCTTCACCGGCCGCCCCGTTCACGCGGCGGCGTCGGTGACCACCGACGAGGCCAAGGAGATCGAGTCGATCGTCGACGACCCCGACACCAGCCCGTACTCGATCTGGACGGAGGAATCCTCCTACCTCGAGGGCACCAAGGTGGTCTGGCACAAGAACGTCTACCAGACCAAGTGGTGGACGCGCGGTGACCTGCCCGACAACCCGGTGCTCAACGAGTGGGAGACACCGTGGGTGCTGATCGGCCCGGTGATGCCGGGGGAGACCCCGATCCCCAAGCCCACCCTGCCCGCCGGCACGTACCCCACCTGGGACGGCACCGCCATCTACGAGAAGAGCGCCCTGATCCTCTTCGACGGGGTTCCCTACGAGAGTAAATGGTGGAATCAGGGCGAGAGCCCGGATGCCGCGGCCGCGGACCCGGACGGTTCACCGTGGTCCGTGCTGCCCGACGCCGAGGTGCAGAAGCTCCTCGAAGCTCTCTCCTAACAGGTTTTTGGGCGGGGGAGGCCCAAACATAGATATGCCCGGGGCGGTGGTTAGGGCACCGCCCCGGGCATTCCCACGTCAGCGCTTGCGCGCGGAGGAGCTAGCGAGCGGTCTTGGGCTCGTCGGTGGGCTCGTCGCCCGAGGTGGTGTCGGCGGTGGGAGCCTCAACGGTCGGCGCGGCGGCAGCCGGCGTCGTCACGGCAGTCTTCTCGTCAGTGTCGGAGGCGGAGTCGAAGTCGGTCTCATCGAAGTCGAAGTCCGGCTCGTCATCGATAGCGGCGGGCGCCACGACGGCGTTCTTGGCGATTGACCGGGCCACGACCATGGCCGCGAGGGTGATGATGAAGCCCAGGATGCCGGTGCCGATCAGGGTGGCACCGAGACCGCTGCCGGACTGGGCGGAGAAGTACGCCACGTAGTCGGAGGACTGCGAGGTGTAGAACTCGGCCTGGGTGGCGTTGGAGGAGGTCAGGATCAGGTACCCCGCGGCGGTCACGACCACGTCGACCAGCCACAGCAGTGCCAAGACGAGGTTGAACTTGGACAGGGGACGTGAGCTGTTCTGGGACATAACTTCCTTCGTTGTATGAGCGGCCGGTGACGACCTCGCGTCACGCTACGCATCATTCCTATGGACAACCTATGTGTGAGCAGAGAATCGTCGTCGCACCCGCTGATCGAGCCCACCCGCTGACCGATCCCACGCGCTGACCGATCCTGTCGAGATCCGGTGCCCTGTCTCCGGTAGACACTACGTCGCTCTGCAACATTGTCAACCGCATTTCCCAGCACCCCGCGCCCAGATACACCCCAAAAGTGAACGCGAGCACTCCGCCGACGCGGTAAGCTATTCCAGTTGCCTCCGGTGGATGCCCATACGGGAATCTGTCGGGCACGGCGGGCTGTAGCGCAGCTTGGTAGCGCACCTGACTGGGGGTCAGGGGGTCGCAGGTTCAAATCCTGTCAGCCCGACCAAATGTCCCGGAAACTCAAGGGTTTCCGGGACTTTTTTGGTTAAGAGATTTGATGTTCCCATCACTACCCCATCACTTTCAGCCCATTTCTGCCGTTGAGCCGGCCCTGTCGTGCGGGGCACTGAGGTCCGTTTCGGTTCCTCCCGAACGTCAGGGATCGCCATGCACACCTTCTAGGTATGAGCATTCACAACGAGAACCCAACCTCTCCTCCCACCGACGACTGGGGCCTCGAGCCTCTGATGGACGTCCACGAGCTCGCCGCCTACCTGGGCATCCCGATCTCCACCGTCTACGACTGGCGGGTGCACGGCAAAGGCCCCGCGGCATACCGGTTCGGCAAGCACCTCAAGTTCGCGATCTCCGATGTGCGGGCCTGGATCGCCCAGCAGCGCGATCCCACCAGCGAGCCCAGGCGCACCGATCGGCGGTGAGCTGAGATGCCCCGGCAACGGTTGACCATCGGCACCTTCGGTGACATCAGCACCCGCCAGATGCCGAACGGACGCTACGAGGCGCGGACCCGCTACCGGGACTGGGACGGCCACGCGCGCCTGGTGCAAGGCACCGGTGCCACCGCCAAGGCCGCCGAACGGGCGCTGAAGGCCAAGCTCGCCGACCGGGACCTGTTCCAACCCGCCGACACGTCGCTCACGCCAGACAGCCTGTTCCGTGACCTGGTGACCTACTGGTTGGAGGACATCGACCTGGAGGACCGCATCTCCCGGACCACCCGCAACCTGTATGAGCGCAACATGCGCACCCTCGTCTCACCCGCCTTCGACCACCTGGCGTTGCGGGAGATCGGGGTGGCCCGGTGCGACAAGTTCATCAAACAGCTCGCGAAGATCTCCTACAATCGCGCCAAACAGGCCCGGGTCGTGCTGCGGCTTGCCCTCGAGCTGGCGGTGCGGCACGAGGTGCTGCCGAGGAACCCGATGGACCACGTTGCCCGCCTGCACCGTGAGCCGCACGTCCCCGCCGCGCTCATGGCCCCGGAGGTCAACGTGATCCGTGCGGCGATCGCCCAGTGGGAGAGCGCCGTCGACCACACGTCCGGCCCCAAGCCCGACGGCCAGCTCGGCGCGATGATCGAGGTCATGCTCGGAACCTCGGCCCGAATCGGTGAGGTTCTGGCTATCCGTCGCCGGGACATCGATATCACCAGCCCCGTGCCCTCAATCCGCCTAGCCGGCACCATCGTCAGCCGCAAGGGAGAGCAAACCTTCCGGCAGGACCACCCCAAAACGGCCAAGTCCACCCGCGTTGTCGCCATCCCGACGTTCACCGCCGACGCGGTCCGCCGGCGGCTCGCCAAGGTCGGGAGCATGGGTCTGGATGACCTGCTGTTCCAGTCTCGTGACGGCACGCCGCTGACGACCGCGAACGTGCGCCGGCAACTGCGACAGGTGCTAGAGGGCGCCGGTATCAACGGCGTGACCCCGCACATGTTCCGCCGCACGGTCGCCACCGCAGTCAACACCAACGCCAGCATCGAACTCGCCGCGGAACTGCTCGGCCACACGGACACCAGGGTAACGGTGATGCACTACATCCAACGCAGCGAGCTGGTGAACCCGGCCACCGCCGCGCTGCTAGATCGGGCGTTCGCGAAAGATGACGACTGATCACGGTGCTGCCACGGTGGCAGCACCGCACCATCTGGGTTTTCGCTTCTTCAACCTGAACCTGTGGCCCGAGCGCCACGGCTTTCCTGACCGTGCGTTCGCGATGGATGCTGACTTTTCACGGTGCCGCCACGGTGGCGGCGCCTCGCCATCTGGGGTTTTGTAGTTCAGACGCAAATCTCACTTCGTCGTCCGCAAACGAGGTTTCGTGGGATTGCGCCTGTCCGCGGTGATGCCGCAGCGGCCACACCGTGCCATCTGGAGTTTTACCGAAAGCTCGAGAATCAGGTCGTCGATGCAACGTGCGGGCCTTCGAAGAACTACCTTCCATTTTGCGCCGAGGATCGAGTGTTTGCAATCATTCATCCGCGAAGCTGAATGACATCCGTTACTGCTTCTGGCGGTCACCTGAGGGCTTGTTGTCCACGTGAGTTCCACCTCGACAGCAAGGGCCAGCGCCCGCTCGACCTTGGCATGGAGATGATCCAAGGCGTAGGCCTCGAGACGCGGCACCAGGTCCTTGAAGGGTGGGGTGTCCCATTGGTCACCCCATAGGCGAATCCCGGGCGTGTCTGCGACGATTGCGTCATGCATCTGATCGGTAATAGGACCATTGACCCGTGCGACACCAACCTGTTCGAGATTGTCCCTGACGAGGAATTCGACGCGTATTTAATGCGGTTGATCGCCTCCGAGCAGGAGTATGTGGACGGACAGGTCGCCACCGGCGATGCGTTCATCCTTTCCAGCCTCGCGAAGGTGCACACCCTGGCGTGCCGGAACAGCGGCTTCCACACCTCCAGACGGGATGCTTGGGAAGCGATGGCGCCGGGCGCGACCCGGCACGACTGGCGCGAGCAACTATCGCACGGCGACTCCCCGCGGATGGCGGCCTTCGTCGACCGGCGGGTGCTCGCCGCGTCCACCAGGAAGTACACACGCTGCCGGCTGTGTGCCCCGGATGTGCCGGAGTATGTGCGCAAGCCGCGCGCGGCCGCCACGCTCACCAGTGTCCGCGAACAGATGCGGGTCTCTGCCGAGCGGTACAAGGCAAAGCCTGCAAAGGCCATCTTGGCGGTCCTCGACCTCCACGCGGACGAAGTCGGTACCTGTCTGGGGTGCCGGGAGGCCTACCCGTGCGAGACCGTCGAGGCCATATCTGATGCCTTTAACGTAGCCGGCAACTGAACTTGCAGTCTTCGTCGGGGCACCATGGCGCCCGCTACTCGCAGCAAACGTCGCGTAGTACCGGCGAGTCCAGGCCGGGCCGTGTGCGCATCGGACGGAGAGGTCCGTCCAGGTTCAGCAATCTCGATATCGAGAGGTGATGGGTGCGAGCTCAAGCTGAGAGCCGCGCTTTAGAGATTGAGGAGGAGCACTCAGGTGCCAGGTCAGGGATACCCCGCAGTGTCTAACGGCATGGCAGAGAGAGGGGGCGATAGTATCTCGAGGTGACATCAGTAGTGGCCTGGGAACGTCAGGTGGGACAGCTGTCAGAAATGGTTGTCGTTAGCGACAGTCGTCTTAGCGGCGGTGAGCGGTGGGATGCCTGCGCAAAGATATTCGATGTTGGTCGCGACGACGCGCTCCTCGCCTTCGCTGGGGACACTTGGCGGGCGCTGCCGCTGGTTTTTCAGGCTGTTGCCACGACCCGGTCTTACAACGGATCGGTTCTTCGAACCCTTGATCTTCCACAGTTCGCAAAGCACCTTGAGAAGGTGTTGAACGCAGTCCTGGACGAAGCGAAAGGGGAGGCCTCCCGCGAAGCGCCTAAATGTGAATTCCTTCTCGCTGGCTGGTCGTGGAGACTAAACGGCTTCCGCATCTACCGGTACACCTTCGACTTGGATAGTTGGCGCTTCACTGGCAACGGCACCCCGGGTCGACTACCTCCGGCCCTTCGTAGCCCCGGACGCGGGACTCGTTTTGCGACGATAGGAGACGGAGGCGGGAGACTTCAGGGAGCTCTGGCTCGGGACTACAACAAGGGACTCATATCCGGTCCGATGGACTACCATCCCCTCGAGTATGTTTATCGCCAGACCCAAGATTCGTCTGCAAAGGAGGAATCCGTGGGCGGTCCAGTGCAGGTATCCAAGGTGTATCGCTCAATACGAGTTGAGCACTTCGCGGTACGCACCGCCAATGGCCTGTCGGTTTCTGGGCGACCAGTCTTGCCATACGAACACCTTGATCTCCGCGCGATCGAGCGGCGCGAAGGTTCCGGCGAATGGTTCACGGGGGCCAGCGCTCCCCAGATACCAGCAGCACGCGACGCGCTTGAAACGCTGGGGGTGATCTCGGATAGCGAGAACGACTAGGGGACCACAAGCAGAAGGAAGTCAATTGCGTGTATGTCGGAAGGGCAAGTCGACGAGGGGTGTGGAGCTCGAATCGGTGGAGAACATCGACGAACTCCAGGTCGCGGCTTGGATGAAACAAGTCCCGTACGTGCCAGGTATCGGTGGCAAGAAGCGCTGACCTTCGATTTGCCGCACGTAGGCCATTCTTAGTTGTGTGACTTCCTCTGACTTGTTGGCAATATTCGCGATCGTTATCTCCCTAACGTCCGTTGGTTGGACGACATACCGTTCTCTTCGTTGGGACAGGCCCGTCGTGAGCGTGAAAGGGGCTCAGTGGTTGAGCGGAGTGAGTCGATCACGGCGGGCGGGATTCAGTATCGAAATATTCAACGCGGGCAACCAAGCGACACAAATCGTCGACGCTTCGTGGGAGGTGGATCGGGGTAACGGCGACAGCTTCTTTGTTGAAGCCGTTCACGGAGGTGGCGGTATCGAATCTCTTTTCAGCCCGCCCGAGAAAGCCTTAGCATCGCCCAAGTTTCCGTTCACCTTGGGTCAGAATGAAAGACTCGCCTGGGAGTTCGACCTACCGTTGGATGACCTCGCAAAACACGGGGAAATCATCAGGGCTCGTCCGAGAGCCAAGTACACCTCTCGTAGCCAAGTCCGAGTGGCGCGGGGTGCGTGGAAGCCGTCGAGGTTCGCATCGGATGCGAACTAGCGGTCGTTGGCGGAATGCTGCGGCACTTGGCTGACAAGATTTTGAGCAAGACAGACCGTAATGGCGGTCACCTGGGTTGGATCACATGCGCTCAGAGCCTCTCGGAACGGGTTGATGCCGGCGGCCATGAAGATGTGGAGCTCCCGGCAAGTCGCTGGCGTCAACAGCTTGGACTGATTGCAGTTAACACGCGGATTGAGCAGGTACCGAGAACCCGGTGACGCCGGGTGGGATTCGCGGTTGGCACAATCCGCGATAATCACTTTTGACCAGGAGATCAAGCGTGGCGAGCGCAGAAACGGCCCCCTCACGTGCGAGGCTATGGGCACGCACAACTCAACTGTGATTGTCTTCGATCAAAGCCATGCCCCGACCGTGTCGCTGCAGGTTTCGCCTTCGGAGCGAACGCAGAGACGGATGAGTTGCTCCAGCTAGTCATGCGGGGGTGCAGGGCACCTCGTGCCGGCTGGCCCGATGCTCGTGACGACCTCGTTTCAATGTGTCGATCACGAGAGGACACCCATGCACATCTCCAAGTTGAGCCTTGTCAACTACCGGAATTTCCCCAACGCTAAGTTGCAGTTCAGCGAAGGGATTAACACAGTCATTGGTGAAAACGGGGCAGGCAAGAGCAATCTCTTTCGAGCCATCCGGTTGCTCCTTGACCGGGAGATGATCCCATCTGCGTATCGAATGAACGCCGAAGACTTCTACCGGGGTCTCACGGACCACCGAGGCCACTGGATCGTCATCAGCATGGAATTCTCGAACGTCTCGAAGGCGGAAGCGATTCAGGCGCTCTTCCTCCATGGTGTCGGAGTCCTCGATGGCAGCGACATTGATCGTGCAACATACAACCTGATCTATAGACCCCGGCAATCCGTTCGTCGTGCGCTCTCTGCTTTGTCGGATGGGGACACGGCGTCCTTAGCGGCGATCTTGGCGGACATCGGTGAGGAGGATTACGAAATCATCTTCACTGGTAGGAGCACCGTCGACTTCAACGATCCGAAGGAGTACCGACGAATCGTCGGGGACTTCGAAACCGCCGTCTTCAACTCAGAGACAGAATTCGGTGAATTGGGTGTTGTCCTACCGAAACAGCTTTCCGTGTCGAGGGAAATCTCTTTCACCTTCATCAAGGCTCTCCGCGACGTGGTGTCCGACTTTGAAAACGGCCGCTCTAATCCGCTCCGAGCATTGCTGCGCCACAAGAGCGGGGAAGTCGATCAAGACTCGTTTAGTGCGATCACATCGAAAGTTCGGGACCTCAACGCGGCGATTGAAGGTTGGCCGGATGTTCAGGAGGTGCGCACCGATATCAAACAGACGCTTCTTGATGCCGTGGGGGAGGCTTATTCGCCAACGTCCCTTTCTATCAAGTCCGCCCTTCCCGACGACGCCGATAAGTTGTTCCAATCGCTCAAGCTGTTCGTCGGGGAAGATAACGCTCATTACGAAGGGGGGATAGCTGAAATGAGCCTTGGCGGCGCCAATCTCATGTACCTCACTCTTAAACTGCTGGAATTCAAGTATCAGAATTCCCGATACCCCATCGCGAATTTTCTCCTGATCGAAGAGCCAGAAGCGCACATCCATAGCCATATCCAGAAAACTCTCTTTGACCGCTTGAGCTACGCCTCGACACAAGTTATTTTCTCGACCCACTCGCCGCAAATTTCGGAAGTAAGCAACGTCAAGAGCATGAACATACTTGGCCGCGTCAATGGTAAGTGCGAGGCCTTCCAGCCGTCGTCTGGGCTTGACGCGAAGGAAATCCGAAACGTGAGCCGGTATCTTGACGCGGTCAGAAGCAATTTGCTCTTCGCTCGAAGTGTCTTATTGGTGGAGGGCGATGCTGAAGAAATCCTCATCCCTATCCTGATAAAGACCGTATTGGGGATAGGTCTGGACGAGCTCGGTATCAGCCTCATCAATATTCGAAGCACGGGATTCGAGAATGTCGCTATTTTGTTCGACCCTGTCCGCATCCGCAAGCGGTGCGCGATAATCACTGATCAGGATGCGTCGATCATCGACTTGGTCCCGACGGACGAAGACACAGTGAAAACGAGAAATTTCCGCATTCGGTCGAAGCGTTCTCAGGAAGCCGGAGTAGCACGGGCAACACGACTGGACGCGTTCGTGAAAGATAATCCTTGGGTCGGCGTCTTCTATGCCGCACACACATTCGAAGTTGATTTCGCCGACTCCGGAAACGTTGCAATTCTGAGACGCGGGGTGAGCGACATCTACAAGCTCGCAAGAACTCGCGATGCCGTCAAGTCCGCTCTAAGTTCCAAGGACCCAACCACGGCGCGGTGGGCGGCCCTGCAACTCGCAGAGGTCGAAGGCAAGGGATGGTACGCAATCTTGCTGGGCGAGAAGATCGATGAGCAAGTGAGGATTCCCGGGTACATCCTCGATGCGTTGGCATTCGCTCATCCGCTGATCAGCGATGAGATGTGGTACACGATATTGAGTTATCGCCTTGAAGTTCTCGATGAATCAGACTCCTACACGGTTGAGGCGCGCGACGAGTTTCGAAACACTCTTGAGACTTTTGGCTCCAGTCTCATCACGTTTCGGTCTCTCGCTTCAGCGATGACCATCCTTTTTCCGGAGGACAGCATCCTCGACGTCCTCGCACGGTACTAGCGAATGGATACGTGGTCCCCGGGATCGCTCGATTCTGATCAAGAGGGCGTACTGTCCGATTCGGGGAATGTGTTTCTGGTCGCTTGCCCAGGGAGCGGGAAAACTCGAACGTTGACTTACAAAGTGGCCAGCGAACTGAGCCAACTCGGTCCAGATCATCGACAGTTTGTCGCAGCGATTACCTACACCCATCGTGCCGCGGACGAAATCGAAGAACGAATTGCCTCACTCGGAGTTGACACCGACAAACTTTGGATCGGAACTATCCATTCATTTTGTCTCGAGTGGATTCTCAAGCCTTATGGCGTGTATCACCCGAAATTGCACAGCGGCTTCCAGATCATCAATGCGTACGAGACCGAAGCCATGCTTGAACGCCTTTGCGTTGGGTCAAACCCGAAAATTACAACTTATGACTGCGGATATCACTTTGACGAGAATGGCGTTCAACTCGAGAGCGGGAAAGCCTGGCTCCATCCGGAGATTCGTAGGATACTGTCTCGCTATTTCGGTGAACTCGAATTCTTCCGCCAAGTCGACTTCGCGCATTTGTTGCACTATTCATACGAACTAATCCGTGATCGACCCGAGATCAGTCAGATTCTGGGGAAGCTCTTCTCGTTCATCGCTATCGATGAATACCAAGACACGACCAAGATCCAGTACCTCATGCTTGGGGCAATCCTGAAGGCAAGCAACGGAACCGCGCGCACGCTCATAGTGGGAGACCCTAATCAGGCAATTTTCACATCTCTGGGTGGTATCCCAATTCAACCCAACCATTTCCGGAACCTTATAGGCGGGCAGTTGACTGAGCGACAACTCGTCAAGAACTACCGCTCCTCAGCCCGCGTCGTAGACTATTTCTCACATTTCAATGTCCATCAGACCAGAACTGAATCAGCGTCTCGGGACAAGAATCACCCAAGTCTGATCACGTTCAACGAGATTCTCCACCACGAAGGCTTAGAAGCAGAGCTAGTTCGACTGGTTCGCTACAACATCGAGATTCTCGGAGTGGACCCGCATGAAGTCTGCATCCTTGCACCCTGGTGGACGCACCTGGCGTCGGTGACGCGAAATCTTGTCACCGCACTCCCTGAGTACGAATTCGACGGTCCTGGGCTGGTTCCGTTCTCCCGGGACCGCGATAATTTTTGGTACAAACTTGCTCGAATCGGCCTGACAGAGGCGTCGCCAACCATGTACATGCGGCGCCTACGCTGGGCGCAGGATGTCATCAGCGATCTTCTTGCAGCTGGTGCCGACGTCAGCCGCGTTTCTTCACGATCGCTGCTTCTCGAGTCGAACGGTATCGAAGTCCATGAGACGAACGGTCTCGAATACCTGAGGGAGTACTTCCGGCGCCTTCTTGGACTGCTCGATATCTCTATGGGGGATCACCCAAGTCTCTCGCAACAACACGATGCCTTCTTCGCCAGCTCTTCGGCTCGGATAGAGCGGATGGTGAACGACGGCGCTCCGTTTATGACGGACATCACCGTCTTTAGGCGCGTCTTTCGAGAACGGACCGGGATCACGGTTTCATCCATTCATGGAGTGAAGGGAGCTGAGTTCGACACAGTCATCGCGTATGCACTTCTGGACGGCATGGTCCCGCACTTCAACGACAAAGATCAGGAAAACGGCGCTAAAAAACTGCTCTATGTGATCGCATCCCGGGCGCGAAAGAACCTTCACCTAATCGCCGAACGGGGCAGGCCTCGGGGGCGGCGGGGCGAATACGACTCAACGAGTGTGCCGCTCGGTGAGCTGGCGTACGAATACGATTCCAGCGCATTTTGGGGAGCGTTGGGGAATGGCGAGGGAGCACTATCTACCGTGCCAATCTTTGTCCCGGCAGGCTAATTCCCGAACCGATTGGAGCTAGAGCTCCGTCGCTTGCCTCGCCATCGAACCTGAGTTCGTTAAAGCGATCTCTAGAGGCAGAGCCTGTCATGTGTGGGATGTCATGATCCCGCCAAATAGCTGGGTGCTGAACAACGGGAGGTATGCGTAAGAACGCATTCCGTGCTGGAGCGCGGCTCGACCGTGCTGAGGCCGTTGTCGCCAGCTCGAATGGGTTGACGCTGCCACATCCGGTTCGCCCGACTACATAGGAAAGCGTTCCAACGTCGGTGGGTGGCCCTAAGCTCACTGTCAAGTCAACTGCGAGGGAGAACTGTGGACGTTCTAAGCGGAATCTCTCGCGCGCTTGAGCTTCGGTGGGATTTCCTATTCCGGATCATTGCCTCTCTTGCTGGTCTCGCGACACTTGGCGGGCTAGTCATCAGGCAGACACCCGTGGAGGCCGCAGGGGCATTGCTCGGCTGGCTCGGCACTGCGGATGCAGCTGATGCCGCTGTGATTCTGGGCAAATGGATCACCGAACGCGCGGATGTCCTGCGGTGGGTCGGGCTCGGTGCCGTCGTCCTGGGCGTGGCCACGACTTCGTATCGTTCCAGAGGAGCGGCCCTTGCCGTCATTGGGGCAAGTTTGTGTGCCGCGTGCAACGACCCGAGCCCCTTGTGGATATTCCTTGCTCTCGCTGTCCTGTGGGCGGGCAGCCGGGCGTATGACGAATATCTCTGGCGCCGGTACAAATCGTCACGTGACAACGTCCATGGTTGGTTCTCGACGGCCCTCGCCCAAATCCCCACGGCGGTCTTCTACCTGCCTCTTGCGCCGATCACATGGGTCGTTAACCCGCGACCGTTCCGTCTGTAACTTGGAGCGCGTCGTGCGGCTCGCTTTTGCAACTCGCCCACTGTCTGCTGGGGGAAGTGAGCCGGACGACAGATGTGGCACGTTTGAAGTTCCAAGCCTCGAGGGAGGGTCGCCCCCGGTGTCGGGAACACGATATCCCGAGTGACATCGCGTTCCGCACGGTGATGTCCTGACTCGGCAAACGCGCTCTTAGATAAACAGACCTAGCCTCAAGCAATCCTTGCCTGCCCCGCACTCGACGAGCCGGCAGCCGGATCGCCGACGTCACCTTCATTGGGAGACGGCGCCCCGAGCGACCGCCGAACCTCAGAATTCAGATTGCCACGCCTCTTGCAGATCGAGGCGGCACACCTCCTAGGTAACAACGGAGGAGGCCCCGGTGACAGTGTCGATGCGGGTGATGAGCGCCGGCGATGGCTACAAGTATCTGCTGCGCACTGTCGCCGCCGGCGACGGTCAGCGTTCGCTGTCCACGCCGCTGACGCGTTACTACAGTGCGAAGGGAACGCCACCGGGCCGCTGGATAGGAAGGGGTCTTCCGGGACTCGGCTCGGGGCGCATCCTCGAGGGCGCCGAGGTCACGGAGGATCACCTGCAGAGACTGATTGGGCTGGGGCGAGACCCGGTCGACGGGGCACGGATCGGTCGCGCCTATCCCGAATACCAGAGTCGAGCTGATTCTGCGCCGCCCGGCAACGCCCAGGAGACTGGCGCTCGGCGGCGCGCGGTTGCCGGATACGACTTCACGTTCTCCATCCCGAAGTCGGCGAGTATCCTCTGGGGCGTGGCCGACGCCGCCACGCAGGCGCGGATCGTGCAGGCGCATCATGCGGCGGTTTCTGAGGTAGTCGCGTACATGGAACGCGAGGTCGCGGCGACGCGAACAGGAACGACCGCGTACGACGGAGCCGTGGCGCAAGTTGATGTGACGGGCTTGGTCGCCACCGCGTTCGACCACTTCGACAGCCGAGCCGGCGACCCGCACCTGCACACGCACGTGGTGATCAGCAACAAGGTCCAAACCGTGCTCGACGGCAAGTGGCGCTCGCTCGACGGCCGCCCAATGCACGCCGCCGTCGTCGCTCTCTCGGAGCTACACGAATCGTTGTTTGCGGACGCCTTGACGCGATCGCTGGGCCTGCGGTGGGAGATGCGAGACCGGGGGAGGGACCGCCACCCCGCCTTGTCGATCAGTTCAGTTCCCGAGGCACTCGTCGCGGAGTTCTCCTCACGGTCACGGCACATCGACATCGCGACCGACGCGCTGATCGACGCCTACCTGGGCCGGCACGGTCGCCGGCCCGGCCCGGTGACCATCACGAAGCTTCGCGCGCAGGCGACGCTTTCCACGAGGCCCGCGAAAGAGGTACGCTCGCTTGCCGAACTCACCGCGGCCTGGCGCGAACGAGCCGAGCGAGTGCTCGGCGAGGACGCAACGAAGTGGGCGTTCACGGCAGCCACAACTTCGGCGGCCCCTATGTTGCGTGCCGAGGACGTGCCCCGGGAGGCGATAAATGAGATCGGTTCGAGCGTGATGACATCGGTGAGCGAGAAGCGTGCGACCTGGCGGCACTGGAATCTCGCCGCCGAGGCAGCACGCCAGCTGGCGCATCAGCGATTCGCCTCAGAATCTGATCGCGAAGCCGTCATCGGCCTCGTCGTTGATGCCGCCGAGCGGGCCTCGCTCCGCATCACTCCACCTGAGCTTGCGCCGAGCCCTACTTCGTTCCTGCGAGCCGACGGCACCTCCGTCTTCCGACCGAAGCACACCACCCTCTTCACCTCGACGGAACTACTCGACGCCGAGGCTCGGCTGCGGGAGCGCGCCGCGGACACGACCGGCCCCCGAATCGCCCTGGCCGCGCTTCGTGCAATCTCACTCAGGCAGCTGCCGGGTGGCGTCGTGCTTGCTGACGACCAGGTCGCCGCGCTCAGTGCGATCGCCGGCTCGGGGCGAGCTGTTGATGTTCTGGTGGGGCCGGCCGGAGCCGGCAAGACGACTGCGATGAACGCGCTTCGGCACGCGTGGGAGGCAGCGTATTTTGCGGGCTCCGTGGTGGGGCTCGCTCCGTCGGCCGCCGCCGCTCAAGTGTTGGCAGACGATCTCGGTATCCCCACCGAGAACCTGGCGAAGTGGTGGCAGAACCATCTCGACCACGGAGAGACCTTCCGCGCCGGCCAGCTCGTCATCGTCGACGAAGCATCCTTGGCGGGCACTCTGTCCTTGGATCGGATCACCGCGCTTGCCGCGAGCGCCGGTGCCAAGGTGCTGCTGGTTGGCGACTACGCGCAGCTCCACTCGGTGGACGCCGGAGGCGCATTCTCAATGCTCGTCCACAGCCGGGCGGATGCCCCCGAGCTCGTCGACGTGCACCGCTTCGCACACGAGTGGGAGAAGTCAGCCTCCCTCGGACTGCGCCGGGGCGACCCCGATTCGATCGACCGTTACATCGCACACGGCAGAGTGAGCGGCGGTGACACCGAGTCGATGATGGATGCCGCCTACACGGCCTGGCGCGCGGACACGTTAGCAGGCAGGGCAACCGTCCTGATCACCGATTCGAACGAGGAGGTCGTTTCACTGAACGCGCGTGCCCGCACCGAGCTCATCCTCGAAGGTCGCATCGACGCGGTCCGAGAAGTCTCCCTCCACGACGGAAACCGTGCGGCTGTCGGTGACACGGTGATCACCCGCCGAAACGACCGGCAGCTGCTCACCTCCCGAACCTGGGTGCGTAACGGAGACCGGTGGACCGTGGCTGGGGTGCGCCGGAACGGCTCGGTCGACGTCCGCCGACACGGCCACCGATGGGGGAGCGCAGTGCGGCTTCCCGCGGACTACGTCAAGCACCACCTCGAACTCGGCTACGCCGTCACTTCGCATCGTGCGCAAGGCATAACGACGGACACCGCTCACGTCGTCGTCACCCTGGGTATGACGCGCGAGAACCTTTACGTGGCGATGACGCGAGGTCGCGAGACGAACTCCGCCTACGCATCACTCGACCGGCCCGATGTTGCGCACCTCGGGCCGCACCCTGGCGAAGACAAGGAGGCCACGGCACGCAGCGTCCTCTACGGGGTTCTGCGGCACGTTGGCGCCGAACTCTCTGCACACGAGGCTCTCCGGGCGGAGCAGAATGGATGGGGCTCCGTTGCGCAACTCGCGGCAGAGTACGAGACCATCGCGTCGGCTGCGCAGCACGACAGATGGACGGCATTGGTGCGCTGCAGTGGGCTCCCATCCCTCCACGCGGAGGCGGCCATCAAGTCGTCTGTGTTCGGGGTCCTGGCGGCGGAGTTTCGGCGAGCTGAAGCCCATCACCTTGACGTCGAGAGCCTGCTGACTCGCGCCGTTGCAGCACGTGGGTTGGAGGATGCCGAGGATGTGGCGGCCGTCCTGTGCTCCCGGATAAAGTCGGAAGTCGCGTTTGACTTCCGCGCCACTCGAGCATGCCGGAGGCCACGGCTTATCGTGGGGCTCATCCCTGAAGCAATCGGGCCCATGAACGCGGAGATGCGCCACGCCCTCAAGGAGCGCAGCGACCTGATCGAGGCCCGAGCAAGCGCCGTACTCGAAGAAGCATTGTTCGAGGGCGCCACGTGGGCCCGGGCTCTCGGGGCCGTCACACGACGGCAGGAGTTAACCAGTTGGAGACAGCAAGCGCGCACTGTGGCCGCATACCGAGACCGCTATGCAATAGTCGGCACAAGAACCTTTGGCATCGCCCCGCAGACAGAGGCTCAACGACGGGATGCGGCTAACGCTCGTAGCGCGCTAGCGGCCGCCAAGCGCATGGCTGAGGAACAGGACGCCTATGCGACACCGCGCGCGGGTCGCGCGACAGGACCTTCACCTGCGCGCATCCGCATGTGATACCCAGTGTCTGGGCACCGGTGGGATCTGAATTCCCTCGACGATACGTCTTCGACCCTCAACTTCCGCGCGTTTACGGGTGTTCTGAAATAGTGCAGGCAGAGTGCATTTTGAAAAAGTGCGGCCAAGACTTGGTGTCCCGAAGATTCATTCCGCCAGAAATCGGAGAGGCCGGTTGCGCGGCGTATGCCTCTCTGTTGTGCGCGATGGGGGCCGACAAGCAGACTTCTGACCTGTGGAGCGGACGTATCCGCTCAAACCGGTCAATTCGATTCTCGGTACCGGCGGACACATTCCACCACCCGTTTCGTATGCGTTTACCTCACGCGGATTGGGTCATCATTCGCACCCCACTCAGGGCGTGAGGGGTTTCGTGTTGCATCGTTCCATCCGCTGCCCAAGCCCGGAAACGAGGCCGGGGGCGAATCCCCGTCATACTGCCATTCGGAACTTAGGTCCTCGTGGCCACCGATCCCGAAAAACCGCCCGCCGGGAGTCTCGCGCCATGCGTACCAGGCTTGACTGTCGTTGCGGATGTGATGGTGAATACCATGTGGGGCAGGTAAGCCATCCTTCGTTACGTCACCGAGGACATCGATGATGTCTGACCGGAAACGACCCAGGCGATTTCTATGCCATCCCATCTGCATATAGAAGATCTGCCTCAGGACTTTTTTAGTGGCAGCGAACTCGCGTCTGTCTAGTCGGAGCCCATTTTCGTCTGCTCCTGCGACTCCAGCCAATGTCCCCAGTCGTTCTACACGTTCGCGTTCGAGAGCCACGTTTTGACGAATGTTCGCGCGGTAACTCCGCATTTCTGCCCGAGCCGCCCGAAATGTGGTCTGACGCGCAAGTCGCCCTAACCACAGACCAGTGAAGTTGCTGGCATAGAAAGCACTGAAGTGAACACCGATAATGAACGCCGCTTTGACGCGAAGAGGGGGATCCACCTTGTGGTTATGCCACGGGAGGATTGTGAGCACCCTCTCCGCGCTCATCCAAACGGCGAGAACGTAGACAAAGGGCAATAGCAAGAGGGGCAGCCAAATTGACAAGCCGACTGAGCGCGCGAGGTCCATTGAATCAATCTCGGCCCAGGTCGATACGAGCGTGACGGTAGCGAGTATTCCCATTGCGATGCCAATGAGGCCGAGAATGAAATCGCATCCAAGTGCAAGTACCCTCGTCTCCGGCTTTCGTTTGCCGACGACTGATAGCAGTGAGAGCACAATGACAGCGAACTGGAGGATAAGCTCCCCGCCAATGGACAGCGAAGAGAGGCTCAGGTAGAGAGCAATGAGGGCCGCGACGCCAAGTGTCTCTGCGACGACCGAGCGGACTAGCTTCGCTCCGGACCTCACCTTGTGAGCGTTAAATACCAAGGGTAGTCCGACGAACAGTGCAGTCACGATGGTGTCTTTGAGCATGCCGAGTTCCCAAAGGCCAATTAATGACGCGAGCATAATCAATCCAGTGGCGTAGGCGATGTAAAGAGCCACGAGGATGAGAATCTTCCCTTGAAGGAAGGCTCTAAGCAGATCCCATACGCTGGCAAGGATCCCGTGTCGGTCCTTTGTAAGCAACAGCAGAGCAACTCCTGCAACGCCGATGAGAATCAGAGTTGCCATCTCGCGGTTGGTAAGCTCCATGGCGCTAGATTACGGCGCGCTTCACTGGTACGAGTGCACGACCGGCGCAAGGCGCCGGTTGCAAGTATGCATTTGTCCTCCAGTATGGGTTCCACCTCGGTAAAATGTCCGCAGTCCTTTCTCAGACGAGTGCATGCAAAACGAGCTCGTGCACATCTAGCTGTACTGCGCAGGGACGCGATCGCACCGGCTGGATCCGCAACCGGAGAACCTCTCTGTGTGCCTGCGGCTGGCAACTACGTCGCCAGCTGCAATCCCGCACCGCCTGTCCAGCAAGCCAGAACGACTACCTCCGTCGACAGGTATGACCCCATCCTCAGCCATCCAGACTTGGACTGTCTGAATTCGGTTCCACTGATCCGCACACTCGACGTCATTCTCGCGCGGATCTGCCGGCCCGGCTGAAGCGCCGTTCGCCCCGCTGCGATGACAAACGCTAGGCGGACGCCGTCGCGCGGATCTTCTGATCGACCTTCAGGGTTCGCTCGCGTCCCCGTACGCCCGCTCCGACTCGGCGGCGTGGCTCATGCGTAACTCGACGCTCACTGTGATCAAGAAGCTGCGGGACTCGACCGGCCGGTACATCTTCGACTCCTCTGAGGCGAGTTCGGCAAAAGAGGATATTGGAGAAGGGTTTGGAGGCCTGGCGCGTCAGTAGGATACGGACTCAATGAACACTCACGAACCGGGCCTGCTGATCACCGCCGCTCTAATCCGAGCTAGCCTCGCCGGCAACATGCCCTCTGTAGTCCAGAAGCACTGGGTCGAAGTCGACGGCATCCGGTGGCCAGTGACGCAGGCATTTGCGCTGGCAACAGGAGAGCCGAGCGTGAAGTCGAACCGCGCAAGGCGCGAACTCCAGCGACTTGGCTTCGTAGTCGGGCAGGACGCCCAGCCGAGCCCTGGGACGTGGATCGCACCTCGACCTTCGAAGCCCGCAGCTCGGGCGTTCGATCAGAAAACGCTCGAAGCCCAAGACAGCTCCGAGCTCACCTTCCGGTACACCTGGCAATGCGCCGGCTCCATGGTTCTCGACGCCAAGGGCTACCCGAGCTTCCCATCGCTGCCGTCGGCCCCGGGGATCTATCGATTTGACTTCGGCATCGACGGTGACGGTTTACGCGTCGTCTATATCGGAGAGGGCAAGAACGTCGCGAACCGAGCGATGCAGTATCGCAACGCCAAGGTCGACCGAAAGCGCGCGCTCACGAGCCGGAGGCTTCACCGGGCGATGGTCGAGCATCTGCAAGCCGGCGGCGAGATCGAAATGTCCGTGGTCCTCGCGGCTCATTTCGCCGACGGCTCGATCGTGAACTTCGGCCAGAAATCGGGGCGCCTGCTCGTCGAGAGCGGCGCAGTGGTCCTCGCGCAGCTGGATCCGGTGGTTCGTGTGTTGAACGTGGATCGTGACCTCGGTTCGGTAGGTACCGCAGACAGTGAGGACCGAGAATGACCACGGGAATTGAGACCAACGGCCCGGGATCTGTCCCGATCTCACGCGCTGACATTCAGACGATCACGAGCGCCCTGCTCGGTCTGACTATCGCGAGCGAGACGATCACAGCCGAGTGCTTTAGGAGCGAGCCTCCTTCTGACTCGTACGCCAGCGGGATCTTTTACTCCTATGACCAAGACTCGGGGGAGAAGCACGTACTCGACGCGTTCCTCTACGTCCAATACTCAAATCTGAACGGTTTCGACCACGTTCGAGCATTAGTAGCTCTACTCAGGGCAAACCAGGTTCGAACGACTGCTCTCGCGACCCTCACCCGAAGCGCACTCGAAGCGTTTTCGCGTAGTTGGTTTCTGCTGTCTGCCGAATGGCCAGGAACACTGACTCATCGGGTGATTTCGCTGTTGCATGCCGAGCTAAAATACCCAGAACGCTATGAAATTGTTCTCCATACAAACGACGGCGATGCGGTAGATCCCAAAGAGAAGAGGATCCACTACCAGAACGAGTTGAAGCGGCTCGATCTTCCACCCGCCATGAAGATCGAGTTCAGTCAACTCGTTGCAGACCTGTTGAACCACCACCTGGACGGCGAGAGCGGCATAGAACGATACTCAGACCTGTCGGCGATAGCGCACGGGCTTCGTCTTGGCGTCAATTCTTTCGTGGCACGCAGTGACAAAGGAGCGATCGAAAGGCTCATCGCTCCGCGAGAACTCGTGATGAACTGGGCGACAGAGATCGTCGTCAGCATGTCCGCGCCGATGGACGCTCTCATTGAGGCCTTTGGCGAGAACACGCGGCACCAAGAACTATTGCGGACCGCCAAACTTCGTGCCGTCGCGGCGATCGAATCCATCTCTGATGACTCGACTCCAGCCGTCTGATACGCGCTACGACGATGCGCCCATCAGGCGCTCCCCGTGGCGCACCGCTCGATTTCTGAGATAGTTCGACCATGACTAAACGGGGGAATAGCTCGGAGAGCATCTGGAGCTTGAGAGCAACACCGTCACGGGCGCTGAGAGTACTCGTCGATCGGGACACAGTCGCAGATTCCGAGATCCTCTTGGATCTCTTGCTTCGGCGTGACGGCATTGAAGTTGTCAACTACCGCGACAATGGACCGCCCGCCGATGCGGAGTTCACCCCCGATGACTTCTACCCGCCCACGGCTATCGGGTGGGTCACGGTCGGGCAGCCCACCCAAGACGGTCCTTTCGCGGCGCGATCGATACTCACGGCCACGGAGACCACCGTGTCAGAAAGCTCGCTGCTCACTGACAGTCTGAAGTACCTTCCCTTGATGCTGGAGAATGCCGCATCAACCGATGTCGAAGAGAACGACATTCTGCTCTACGCAGTAGCCGAAGAACTGGGCGTAGACATCCTGATCACCGACAGAGCAAAGCTTCTCGAATCACCACTGGCGTCTGGCAGGCTGCAGGTCCGTGGTGGCGCGGCTTCTATCGCAGTTGTCTCGCTGTATCTACGCGGAACCGACGACGCGCCCGCAGCCATAAGTCCGACTCTCACCGAGGTGGTCAGGCCGGCATCGCACTATTACTCGGTGATCGCTGAAGAGTATGTACCGTCGCTCACGGTCGTCGCGGACCGCCTGCAGACGACAATGTCCGAAGCGGAGCGCAATCTGGTCGAAGCAGTCCAGCGCAAACTCGGTTCAACGCTTGCACGACGCGACACCGTCTGGCGGATGGCGCTCCAGCACCCGAGCCACGCACAACTCGACGAGATGTCAGCCGAGGTCGACTCGCTCCTATTGTTTCTTACGAGCGCACTGGACGCGATGGCGCGCTTCCTTGACTCATCCATGTCGATACAAAGCCATCGCAGCAAGGTCGGGTTTCAACGTGAAGACTGGCGCGCGGCGCTCACGTCGGCTCTTGGCTCCGGATTCGATCTCACCCCCGAAGACGTCCACCTGATCAGCGCGGTTGCAGGTCTTCGGAACTTCACTCACGGAGTCGGCTCACGCACCCTCCCGATCGACGTCGGAGTCCATAAATGGAAGAAGACGACCTCATACGCTATGTACGAGTATCGAGGCAGTACCCCCGGCTGGTCTGACCCGCTCGACGCGCTCACTGCTTTGCGGAGTACGGAGCTGGCAAGCCCCGCGTTCGACATGTGGCGCCTTAGCAGCGGGCCTGAAGTATTCATCACCCCCGGACCAATGTGCGACTTGCTAGTTGCCGGCACCTTCTCGCTGATCGAATCCGTTTGCCACGGGTATGTTCACGCTCGTGGAATCGAACCTACTGACGCGCAGCCGAGAGGGCTTCGAATTCGTCCAGATGTTCGCAGGCGACAGATTTTCCAGTTCATGGGACTTCCTGGGGTCGGAGGGACCCAGGGCATCGCGTGACCCTACTCGAATGGCGGCCACAGGCTCCAACGCACTCCAAGGCCAGAGGCTTCCCCGTGCCCTCCATCCGTCTGGCCGGCACCATCATCTGCCGCAAGGGCGAGCAGGCCTTCCGGCAGGACCACCCCAAAACCGCCAAGTCCGCCCGCGTTGTCGCCATCCCCACGTTCACCGCCGACGCGGTCCGCCGTGGGCCAGCCCAATCTCGCCACATTGCTCGGCCCCTTCGGGACCAACGACATCGATCGGGCTACGGCGGAAAGATTCGCGCACGGGCAACAGGGCTACGAGGACATGGCGTCCTGGCTAGGATCCAAGGGCTGGAACTCGACGCGCAAGACCTCAGCCAAGGCGAAGCCGCATTTGCCGTCTGCGCTGCTGCGACAGCACCTGAGCAAGTCGAGGGTGCCCACTGCCAGTCCCGGTGCAAGCGCCTGCGTTCCTAGGGTTCGGGCAGGCCCAATCAGGCGGCACGACTCCTCGGTTGTGACGCGGACGGCACGCTGTGGGACCGGCCGTCGCAGTTGAATCTTCCCCGAACTGGGGCGAGCCCTTCGCCGGTCTCGGGACATAGATTAGGCGCCATCGCTTTGTCACTTCGGATAACCGTTCGCAGCGGCAACTAAAGACCGGATATACACGACGACGTCACTTAGCGGACGAAGTCACCGCCGCCTTCAGCGCGACGAAGCGGTTTATTTGGGTTGCGGCAGGTCGGTGATACATGGCCCACAGTCGCGAGTGGCCACTTCAGCCTGAACGAGGTCTGCGCTAAAAGGAGACAGTTTGATAGGCCACCAGTATCTGATGGCGGGTCTGCATGCCGAGTTCGAGCTAATTGGCGCCCGCTCGACGTATCGCGTCCAGGCGAAGGTGACGACCTTCAACCAGGATGAGATCCGCCTACTGATGCCGAACGGGCGGGCCATATCGGTGCCACCGAACGCTGTGGTCAGTATCACCCCGGCAGACAGTTCAACCCCGCCAAAGCAAGGGCGAGCGCCGCTAGATTCCACTGCTCGGACGCAGGGTGACATAGCGCGTACGATACAGCGCACACTGGAAACCCTTCCAAGTGAGCCGCGAGCGTCGGTGCGTGTCGAACTGCTACGAGTCCAGCTCGAGGACGTGCACGGCGACGTCTCATCGTCACTCAACAAGCGTCGCACTGAGGCCGTATTGCGAGTCGCGATGGCCGTTGAAAAGCAACTGACACACAACGACCACGCAAGTGCGACTGGTCCACGGAACCGTGCGGTTGACGCGATCCGCCAAGCCAATGAAAGATCGCGTCGTTCTTCGTCGGGCAGGTTGGCGATCGCCCTACAACGTGCGCTGGACGGTTTGATCGCGGAACACGAAGACCATTGGCGACGGATCACCACGAAAGCCGAACACCCGCCACTCATCGTCACTCGAGATCGAGTGAATGTCACGCGAGGATACGATCACGAGTTTGATCTGCCTGTCAGAATCACGCTGGATCAATCGGCGTCAGAACTCAGCGACGTGACAGTGGTCCTTGACAAGTTTCGAAACTTGCGGCTGATTGGCCGAACTCCAACCATACGGAAACTTGTCGGGGGTCAGACAATTACGGTCACCGTGCGGCTCCGGGATAGTCGCAAACAGGGGGCGCGGGCAGACATCCGCATCGACGCGCACCTCACGTACGGAACGCCTGATGGTCAAACTCACGCATCGACACGACAGACGCTGTTACTGAGTATTCAGGGCAACGAGGCGCAGTCGGAAATTCCGAATCCATACCGCCCTTACGCCGGCGGCCTCCCCGTCTCCAAGCCCGAGATGTTTTTCGGCCGAGATGCGTTGATCCACGAACTCGTCCGCGATCTGGGCAAGACGCCCGGGGGAACCTGTTTCGCCTTATACGGGCAGCAGCGAACCGGTAAGTCGAGCGTCCTCGAGCAGGTCAAGAAACGCTTGCTCGATAGGCAAGCGATAGTTGCCGCGTTATCGATGGGAACTATTGACCGCCGGAGCATGACCATCGATTTCGTCGAGGAGATTCTGGACCAGTTTCGCGTCCAAATCGATCGTGCTCTTCCCGCGGAGACGTCTCGGCTGCTTCTGGACCGTTGGCCCGATACCGCAGCGATTGAGCGTCGACCTTTGCGAAGCTTCCAGAGAGCATTGGAAGCAGGACGGTCAGTGCTTCGATCGACCGGCTCGACCGGTATTGCGTTTGTCGTGGTCGTAGATGAGTTCACTTACATTCACGAAATCCTGAGACGTCGTGGCATCGATCCGTCGGAGCACAACGAGCTGAAGGATTTCATGCGCCAGCTCAAGGGCCTTCTCGAATCGAGACTGTTCTCGGCGCTTCTAATCGGCCAGGACACGATGCCAAGATTTCTGGACTCTTACCCGAATGAATTCAGCGTAATGTCAACGCGAAAGCTCGACTATCTAACAATCGACGAAGCTCAGAGACTGGCGGATCTACCCATCAGGACGCCCGAGGACGGCAGCCGTTATACAGGCTACGCACTCAGTACGATTGCCTCGTATACGGGCGGTCATCCGTTCTTCACTCAAATTCTTTGCGACCGTGTGATCACACTTGTGAACTCCCACAACCGCTCCGAAGTTACTCAAAGTGATGTCGAAGAGGCTGTTGAGAGCTTGCTATTTGGTCGCGACTGCATTGAGGCTCATAAGTTCGACTGCCTTGTCACCGCTGACAATACTCACACGCTGATGGCGGGTGTCGAAGGCGAGGAAGAGCCCGACGGTACCGCACGTTCGCTGATCGTGCTCCGCAGAATTGCAAATTTGTCGGGTAGTCAGAACAGCCCAGTTGCGATCGATGACCTCCAGCTTGACTCGAGGCAAAACGAGGCGCTCGACGATCTGCTCCTGCGCGAGGTCCTTCACCACAACGAAAACGGGGTTTCCATCCGCGTCCTGCTCTATGCCGACTACCTGCGGAGACATCATCGATGACTGCTAGAAGGAACATCCCCGAGCGAGTACGTGCCTTGCTCACGGCTCCCGCCAACGTCGCAATACATGGGAGCCCAGGCTCCGGAAAGTCCTGGATCGGCGATCGGGTCAAACAACTGCTTGATGACACGCTGCAGCCGGTCATCAGGATTGACCTTTCCACCACCTCCTCCGGCAAGGACGTGTTCGTCGAGTTGCTTCTCGGACTCAATTGCGCCCATGATCATTCGAAGTCACCCTCCGCGGCTGTCCGAGATGTTTGGCGCACACTTCGATCTTGTCTCATATCCTCGAATCAGCACTTCGTTTTCTTACTGGATCAGTTCGATCGTGTCCTGAAGTTCGACGACGCCCTTGATTTCTTGCTCTTGTTCCGCGAACTGGTTCACCGCCCGGAGTCCCTCCGCTGCACCGCCCTAATGATCTCCCGCCGTTCTCTGGAATCCATCGAAACCAAGGTCTCCGGTATCTCCACGCTCGCAGGCGTCTGCTATACCCAGTATCTAGGCAGCCTCGGGGTTGATGACCTCGAAGATCTTGGGCCCGGCACAAACGGCTTGACTCTCGCGGAGAGAGTCGAGTGCCTTCGCTGGTCGGGGGGACATCCTGTGCTTGCCAAGTATTGGTTGACGACTCGCCCGGACGTCTCTCCTGATCCCTCGGGAGACATGGAGCGGGCCAAGATCGCGTCGCGCGTCTTGGATCACCTCGCAGACTTGCGGCTCCTAGATGTGGCCGCACAATATGTCCTCGGCCCGATCGTGGACGATCTCCTTTTTGAGAGGCAAGAACTGGAGATGCTCGGCGTAGTCTCCGTGGAAGGTGAACGTACTGAGGGGTCCATCTCTCTGGCCGAACTACACCACTTTCGCGATGCTTTGCGTCACCGGACCTGGAGTATGAACCCGTGGGGTGTGCTGGGAAATGCTGAGGTGCGCCTGAGGGGATTGATTGACAACACGCTCAGCGACGCGCACGGGGAGGACTGGGCCCCCAAAGTCGCGAAAAAGAACAAAGCCGTTCAGACGGCTCTGTCTGAGGCGCTGGCTAAGCAATCGCGCGACACGAAGATGTTTTCTCGCCAAGCCCCCTTGCTCTCGTACACTTACCCGGGAGACCTTTGGCAGATCATGCAGGTCGAATGGAACTCATTCGTGCCGGTGTTCAGCACGCACGACAAGCCGTACTGGCGAAATGTTCTGACTGGACTGTCTCAGTATCGAGCTCCCCTTGCACACGGGCGTGCAGAAGTCCTAGGGGAAGTCCAGCGGACTCAGTGTCGCTTGTTTGCAGAAGAGATCCTCACGACGATCTCCCAATACGAGAACTCACGGCTTAGTACGCTCTGACGTTGTTGGCGGGACCTGCGCGTGGACTGGCGCTAAAGAAAACGAGCGAGCGCTCCCTCCGGTCCCACAGGCAGTAACGGGTCGCGCGAAGGCTCGCGCCGCCAACGCTAGAGGTAAACTCGGTTGGCCTTCCCCAACTCTGCGTTCCCCTCCTGCATCCGCTTGATCTTCGCCGCCGCATCCGGGACTGCTGAGAGTCACTTGGCGGCTTCTCTAGTTGGGCCGCGGACGTGGTCTGAGTAGCACGATGGTCTCGAACTCTTTGAGCGTCAGACTTGACCAGAACACGTTTTCGTCGGCGGCGGTGTCAGGTCCGTTCGATCCAGGTCATAATTGCCAAGCTGTGGTCCTGGCGCGTGGCCAGCCGGGACTACCCACTGAGTGGAGATCCCGGTGTCCGCGCCAAGTAATTTGACCAGGTCGTCGACCTTGCTGGTCGAGACACCGTGAACATAGGCCTCAATCACCGCGAACAAGGCTTGGGTAGCCCGCCGGCGACGCTCCAGCGAGGCAGGGACCAACGACCCGGCCCGTCGGGATCTTCAAATCCAGGTCCGGCAGCGGTCGACAAAGTCTGTGAGGGGGAGCCGTTGCGATGGGTGGTGCGTTCGAACGGGGCGGCCCCCATGAACGCAGTCGCCTCCGCGTCGATCAGTTCTTGATGGAGGGTTTCTTGCGACGCCGATTCAGTCGGTGACATTGGTGAGTTTGAGTAGTCGGGCGACAACGACGGCGGCTTCGCGCCGGGAGCACCGGTATTGGAGAACGGCTGTGCCTTCGGCTGGTGCCGGTTGATCCACCGCAAGCGTTCTGCCGGGAAATGCCGAGTTCCTTAGCGACGTGACTGACCGGGCTGTCTTCGATTATCACCCGTTCGATCAGCAACGACCTTCCATGGAGGGTCAGCCGGGGATTCGCGTGGGGCATGAGGTCCTCCGTGTTTGTGGCGACTTGACATCTCCACTAGAACCGGAGGATCGCCGTTTTCAACCCCGAGTGTCACCAAGCTGTCAGCTCATTACCCAAGAAGCTTGAGAAGCCAGCCATCGGGCCCCCGGTTGCGCCCAAAGCCGGATGCAAGCTCACTCGTCGTCCCGCCGGACTCGCTGGAGTTCGTTCCTGAGCCGAACGGTCAGTTCAGCCGAATCGTCCCAAACCATAACTTCAGGAGCATGGCTGTCCTCAAGTTTTTCCCCGACAAATATGTCTACGTCGACGAACGACGGGGCAAAGTAGCTTACAGCGCAATGCCCATTGTCGAGCCGGCGCAATCTAACCTCTCGTTGTGGTTTCGGCGCGCGAGGCAGCGTTTCCACGTCCACCTCAACTTCAAGAACATAGAGCGCCATCTCACTCAGATAAGAATCCGTGGGGCTGCCCAATTCTTCCGCGTAAGACACTAGTTCAGATAGTTCCGGCTCCTTCACCAACCAGTCGACAACTGGACGAAGTGCGTTACCGCCCAGGAGGACGTTCGCGAGAGTGAGCGTCTCAGTTGAGAATTTCGTCGCGTCCTCAACAAGTGTCGCGAAGAGCACAATCTTCTCGTCATCACTTAGACGCGACCACCGCAGCATTTCGCGAGCTACGTTCCCGACGTCCAAACGAAAATCGGCCGTCGAATCTTCAGTGACTAGGCCCAAAACGCTGGGGCTATCACCAGGCCTCCCGTCATTGAAGCTCGCAGTGTTGGGGAATGATTGCGCGAGCGTGAGCGCAGCTGCACGCGTCACGATCGCAGCAGCCAGCGGATGACGATGAGCAGGCGATTGCCCGTGACCTCGTCCGTTATCTTGACCCAACCAACCGTCGGCGACTAAGGCCGGAACGTTCAGCCATAACAGATTACAGAGAGCAGTGAGTCGGTGGGCGTTGCCGAGGTCTAAGGGTGAGCGATCAAACTCCTGCAAGTAGGTGAGCAGGTCTGCTACTGCCTCCAGTTCGCGTGCTTCCCGTGATAAGTCTCTATCGCCCTGGAGCTGTCGTTCGAATTGTTCGCGGGAACGCGTTTGCTCGGTCACGAACTGACCACCTTGAACTTCGAACTGTGCCTTTTGCGCTGCAAGCGACTTCAGATTCTCTTTGCGCGTGTATGCGTTCGTCACCAAAAGCGCGACGATGCTGGCAGCGGCGCCCAAGACGGCGCCAAGAGCGCCTGACAAGAGATTGTTTAGGAAGGATAGGTTCAGGTCACCCAATATTTGTCCACGACTTTCAATTCGGACCACAAAACTTGTGGCGTCGATCACATCAACACGACGGACTCCAACAGAGACGCCCGTTAAGTGGCCAATCAGTCCCAGCTTGGCCGACTGGCGAGGTGTAGTTTTTCACTGCACCGCCCCAAAACTGGGGCCGCATCTGGTTCTTGGAGTCAGGTTTCTCTGCTGGAACGCGAAAGTAGTAAGGCGGTGGCTGCCGCGGCAGCCCCAACTGCTACCGCGGCGCTGGACAATATGACTGTCCTTCGAGATGGGCAACTCTGGGCTCGTGGCGATCTGACAGCGCTTCAACTATGCGATTCACAGGAAACTCGAAGCCGTCGCGCTGCCCTCTGGCATCTCTTTGAAAAGCTCGAGGTCGCGCTTTAGGCGAGTCGAGAGACGCGTTACTGGAGAAAGAAATCTGAAAATGGCCGAGATCGCTGTTACGACGAGCGGTACTGAAAGCACGCCGATAATTAGCTGCGGGATAAAAGTGAGCAGATCCGCGGTCGTAGCCGTCTCTTCCACGGCTAGTTCGAGCACACGTGCAATTATCTCGATTTGCATACTCGAACACTAGGGAACCGCGAGTGAGTCATACGAAGCCGATGCCGAACCATGCACTGCACCTCGGGGCAAACCACCGGGAACCGTCATTTCGTCCCAAGGGAGCGTCCAACGTGCCAAGACAAATCACATCAGGCAGTAGCTCGCGTGGGCCGATATCGCACCGCGACCGCCCCCGACCGGAGTTCCTGGCGGTCCACGAGTTCGAGCTGGATGTGTTCGCGCAAACCGGATAGCAAGGTCGGGCCGTGCCCGGCAAGGACAGGCTGTACCAGGAACTCGTACTCGTCGATCAGTCCCAGATCTGCCAAGGCTAGGGGGAGCGTCACGCCACCGACCCACAGGCCCTCGCCTGGCTCCCGCTTGAGCTGCTGAACCGCTTGTGCAAGGTCGCCAGGCACCAGCTCGGCATTCCAATCGACCTCGCTCAGTGTGCTTGATACGACGTACTTTTTCGCCCCGTCGATGGTCTCGGCGAACGGTTTCTGCCATTCCTCCACCCAGTCGGGCCACGTGCCCGTGGCCGGCTTCTGCCACGCCGATGCCATCATCTCGTAGGTCACCCGGCCGAAGAGCAGGGCATCGGCGCGCTCCAGCTGAGCGGTCCAGTAGCGCATCGACTCCTCGTCCGGGGGGAGTCCTGCCTCGTGGTGGCAGCAGCCGTCGAGCGTGACGTTGATGGAGTATCGGAGTGGTCTCATCTCGTTTGCTCTCCTTTGATAGGCGCCCCACATTCGTTAGACCAAGCTCAACCGAGTGACGGATCCGTTTCTGATCGACGCACTAAATCGCGCCCAGTGTATAGCGCCGTCCGTGATGCGAACCATACAGCCGAGCGAGCGCCATCACCGCCCGAGTTCGATCACTCGCGGCGGCATCCGGGGGAGAGGTTGGGAGGGCCCATGGGACCGCCCAAGGCGGCTTACAAGGTCATCATTTACTCATCTAATTCATCTCTATTTGACCCAAAACGATGACGTACAATCGGAGGCAGAGAACCGCCCGGTTCCCTGTAAAAACAAGGGAATCCGAGGGTTTTCGGACACATTCGGTAACGACTAAATTAAGGCCAGAACCTTCAGGGGGTCGCAGGTTCAAATGAAGCAAGTGCATGGCACGGGTGCAGGCCAATTGGGCATTGGACGTCTCCATCCTGTTCCGCTTCGAAGAACCCCATGTAGAGCGGTGGGACACCAAACGTGATGAGACGACTTTCCGAGACGCTCGGGCAGGGGCACCGAGCTCAGCGACTAGGTCCGGCTCAGCGCTTCCGCGTCCGCCGCAACGTTCTTCTGCACGGCGAACTGGGTCCGATGCAATTCCTCGTACCGCCCAACCACAGCCAGCAGTTCCTCGTGTGTATCGCGCTCCACGAACCTTTTCATGTCGTTGATGTCGCGGCGAAGACTTAAATCGGAACCCGCGCTCCGTGGTAGCCGCCTAGCGTTAGCTGGCCCAGTAATCTACGTCGAACTCGCAGGACCTATGCAGGCTGGCATGCATCTTCGGACAGGAGCCGGGATCATGAGATGCTCTCGGCCTTGACTGGGGAAACGGACGCGGTAGGGAATGGCCAGCCGTCGGAATTCGGAGAGCACTACCGGACGCCCTGATATCCGTTGAATTGATGGAAAGCCGCAGAGCGCCTGAAAACTATAAAGAGGGTGCGGTTGAATTTGACGGTAGCGACGAAAATGTCCCGTCCCGTCGCCACCCTCCCCTGCTAGTGAGGACGCGTTCTGGGCCGATTCGGTGAAGAGCTTCCGTTCCCCGCCCTCCGATAACGGCTGTCCGTCATTAGCATGACCGTCACCCACATCAGGATCGGAAAGGCCGAGGCGGGACCAGCCCATGACGGACTGCCGGAGTTACTGATGTAGATCACGTTCAACACGATGAGCCACACCACAGACCCCAGGAAGAGGGCGAGACGGATAGGCGAGAACAGAACGGACAATCGTCGTTTCAAAGAGTGGCGATATTCGGTGTCGGTCATCTGCATGTGCCTCCCGAGTCATCTCGGTCAGTGGTCTTGCGCTCGAGGGTCTTGATCTTACCCAGAACGCTCAGGTTGAGAACGAGGAGTACGCCAATGAGAAACAGGACGGACTCGGGATCAATCAAGCTCGTGAATGAACAAACTACTGCGCGCTAAAAGCTGGATGAGTGGCGCCGTCGACAGGGTTTGATCGGGCATCTCGTTCAGGATCCGGTAGGTGGAGAGCTGCCTCTACGAGGTGCGTTATATCGACGGAGATTGTTCGTGATTCAGCCATCAGTGTCTCCAGGGGGGATCAGTTTGAGGAGTGGTTCTCCCTGGTATGTCCGGGTGATTCCCAAAGGTTCAAATCTGGGCTGATGGGTTTGCAACGGACCCCTTCCGGTTTGGCCCCTAGTTCGGGGCATATTTGGATTGGGCAATGATTGACCGGCTAGTCTGAAAAGTGTCCGGGGGGAGGGGCTTGTGAACGGCGACGCTGTATCGGATGCTTCGCTGTGGCTTGAAGCGGTGGCGGGCACGGAGAGTGCGTTTGCAGTCCTCTTCGATCGGCATCGCGCCCGAATATTCCGGAAGGCCTATTCCCGTCTTCGCAGCGTGCATGATGCGGAGGATGTGGTCGCCATGGTCTTCTTGGAAGCTTGGCGATCCCGCGAGAAAGTGCGAATCGTAGATGGTTCGCTATTGCCGTGGTTGCTCTCCGTCACGACGTACCTCACTCTGAACAGTGACCGAGCCGCGCGACGCTATCGCCGGCTTCTCGCCAAGCTTCCAATTGCTCCTGCGGCTGATCCGGTTCCCGATGTTGACGACCGGCTGGACCTGCAAGAGCGAGCCAACATACTCACGCAGGCGCTGCGCCGATTAAGCACGGTCGAGCGGACTGTTGTCGACTTGTGCCTTGTTGAGGAGCTCTCGATGGCTACGGTCGCCGGGGTGCTTGATGTGCCAATAGGGACAGTAAAGTCACGATTGAACGGTGCGCGCAGAAAACTCCGAACCTATCTAGGTGAGTCGGACATAACAGTACATACGGCCGGCGAATTGACCTCAGAAGGGATACCAGGATGAACTCCGTTGAGCCTGAGATGACCCCTGAGAGAACTGACGCGATTCGTGGGCTCCTTCTGCACACTCTCCGGAACGAACCCGCCCGGCGGATCCAACGTCGACGTCGCCGGATCCTGGTCTCGGTCACTGGTTTCTTCCTGGTCGCGGGCGTCGCTACCACGGGTGCCACGGTCCTGCTGCAGGAGAAGAGCGTGGAGAACACGGCGATCGTTCATTGCTACAGCTCAATGAGCGCAGACCCTGATGGCACCTACCCTGGCTCGTCAGCGACGATCGCGGACAGCAACGGACGCGGCCAAGCCCGGGATGCTCTCACGCTCTGCACAGCCATGTGGGAACAAGGAGTGCTCGCGAACGATTTCGAACCCACCAAACCGGCCAATAAGCCCGGTGTGGTTCCGGAGCTGCAGGTGTGTGTGATGCGTGATGGGAGTGCGGCCGTCGTACCCGGCGAAACGGCGAACGTTTGCCAGATAGTCGGGCTCGCACCCCTGGTGGGGTAACCCGCTATCCGAATGTTCCATTTGGACGGAAAACCAACGACTTCACATTGTCATTCCAGCTCCCAAGACTGGCGCAATATGGCGTGCAATTCAGCCGGGATCCTCCATAGCTCACCGCTGTGTAGAGAGTGACCCAACACCCGTTCTGTCCGCTGGCGGAGCTAATGGTGTTGGTCCAACCGGACTCCAGCGAAGAGAACCCAAATACTGAACCGGCGCACCCATTCGCCCCCCACAGCGTCAGACTGGAACCAGTTCGGTTTGCGCCCTGATACACCGTCCCGACGATCGTTGATGCGGTGGCTCCGCGCGCAGCCCAGCCCTGCGGCTGAAGGCTCTCGATATACGCTGCGGCTTCGACCTCGGTACCGAAACAGACTGGATCGGTCGGGAGCGTCGGTTCGTTGATTGGTGTGACCTCTGCCGCGCAGTGCACCTCTGCTGCGTCGGGTATCGATTGCGCCATGGCGCTGGATACCTGCCCGAATGACAGCACACCTGCTATGACCAAAACCGCAAAAGTCCCGCGCCTACTTACTTTGCCCATATGAGCTCCTCTGCATGACTGGGGTGTTTCCCCTTCACAGAGAGATGTCCGGACAACCGGAACGGTTCACTCGATACAGCTCCTGGCAAACCCTGCGGCGAAGCAATTCGGGCTTGATGCCAGGCGACGGTACTTCGACCTACGGCGACGACCTGACGGGCTATTCACCCGCACACGAGGACCGTGTCGATCGGTTCGGCGTGGTCGAGTTGCTTCTTCATCCCCGGCCGCTCGATCGCGGACCCAGTTCCGGACGGGATATCAGCGAAAACGCCTCGTTTTTTGCACTCCGGCGGCTGCGTTCGGTGTCGTAGAAGACTTAGCTTTCGCGACAAGAAACCAGCTAATCGCTTAGGGGCACAGGGACTACCGCCTGCAAATCATCTCCACCATGAACCTTTCGGACCTAGCCGGACATCCCGTAGAGAAGAAACAAAACCGACGCTATTCAAAGGGGACCACAGATGCACGCTAATACTGGCCGCCGCAAGTGGCAGGCCCTCCTTCTAACGACCACTACAGTGGTCGCTCTTGTTCTTGGGGCGAGTTCTGCGGCCAATGCCGCACCGCAAACACCTCCGCCGACACCTGTCGTCTCCGGCGGGACGCCGGTCACCTTGACCGTCCAGGACGAAACGGACATCGCTGCTGTGATCGGATCCACCGACACCGAAGCCCTCGTCTTTGACGCGGCTGCCGCCGCCCAGGATGGTGCGACATCCCAAAGCATCGCGGACTACGCTGCTGTCCTCGAGTCCGAGGGATGGACAGTGGTCGGCACTGTCAAGGCTGCACCCTCGGCTGGATCAGAGCGGGTCGCGGCCCTGGCAGCCAGCTGCTCGGGTAAAAACGGTTACAACGGCCGATACCCCCCATGGGGCTTTCAATTCGGGGCGAACAGCTGTAACACAAGCAAAATCATTGCAGCTGCCGGACTTGGGACAGCCGGAGTTGGAGCCGTGACTGCAGCTCTCCTGCTGGTCGGGGTGGGGGCTGTCGCGGCGCCGATCGCAGGGCTTGTTACCGCTGTGATCGGGTTCGGAGCGGCCGCCATGGCCACTTGCCAGGCTTTCAGTAGTAACGGTGGGATCTGGTTGAACATCGGTGGCTCTCCGGCCGCGAGTTGTTGGGGTCAGTAGGCTGAATCACATGACTACTCGTCGGATCGTCAGTGTTCTTGCTGGTGGCGCTCTGCTGTTCGCAATTGCCACTGCCGCGGTCGCCTTATCGGTATTTTTCGCTGGCGGCGTCGTGGATACCGTACGAACAAACCTCGTCGTGCTGCTCGCTCTGTTCACAACGCTGCTGAGCCTTGCCGCGCTCATCGTTCGCCGCAGAGAGAAATCACACTTGTAGCTGAAACTAGGGGTGACTGGCCCGTTCAGGGGCAGTCACCCCACCCGGCCATGCCTGGGTGTTGTATTGATGGAGGCTTTGAGTTGCGCCACCTACCTGTGCGACTAGAAGGAACTGACTGTCACTCTCGACTGGGCTGAGGAGCCTCGATGGAATAGACAAGCCAGTCCTCGAAGGAGGAGCGTGTCGCCAGGCAGTGCGTGCCGACGAGTCTGACACCGCTCTACGCCGTCGGACGGCTTCGTGCTCTTAGGGCTGCTTTGGCTTGCTGGTGACGGTAAAGGGTGGCGCGGCTCCATCCGCCCAGTTGCGCTGCGTCCTTGCCGGTGCGGCGTGTGCTCGGGCTTCTGCTAAGAGTGGAGCTTGTCGGCGATCACGACCGGATCGGACAGCGGACGACCGAAGCGCGTCCCGGTCAGCCTGGCGGCGGCAATTCCGGCATTGACCCGCTCGACGATAAGTTCGCGTTCGTACTCGGCGCGCACATCTGGGGTACAGCTCAACTGGGCGTACGGCCTATCCATCTCGTCCCGTCTGAATAGCGTCGTATTTGGATTGTTTGACAGTCCTGTTGCTGGGGTCCTTGAGTTCAACCGGACACGCTCGGCAGCTGATTGCGGTCAACCGGCGAGCTGAATATGTTGCGATTGAGCGCTTCAGCGAAACAGAAATGCTGTCCTTCAGCGTGGGCTACGTCCCGGTGAGTGGTGTGGTTCCCAGCGGTGGGGCTTGCAAGTGATCCACGGGACGAGACAACTGCCGTGTGTGACTATGGGGTATGGATCCGTTAGATGTGCGTCCGCAGATTGGCATGCTTTCGGTTGACCTGGGCTTGCTCGAGCAAGAGGGCCGGGGTCTCGAAGCGCTCGTTACTGATCTCGCTGTGGAGGTCACGGGGGAGTTGCCGGTGGGCACGCCCCGACGGGGATGGCGTGTGCTTGCTACCTCGAACGGGACCGTCACGCTTATTGGAGCTCCCGCTGATGATGAGGGTCAGTGGTGGCGGCTTGGTCACATTGTGCGTGGAGCAGGTGACTCAGCCCAACCCAGCTTGAGCCTGCATCCGGCATCTCAGCTTCGTCGGCCCAGTCGAAAGGACCGTGCCGGCGGGCTTGCCTTGCGTTGGCCGGCGGTGACCCGCTCGGCACCGGATCTCGAACTGCTCGCGATCGACATCATCAATACCGGGCCCGAGCGCTGGCTTCCGCAAGGGGACTCGTTCATGGTCTTCGCGGCGCTCCAACAATCTGGTGGCACGCAGCGTGGCGTCTATTTTGGGTATGTGGCCGGGCAGTACCCTGCATTGCCGCTGGACTCAGGTGAGTACGCGCGAGTGCGTGTCGAGATCGATTCCAGCCAGTGGGCTGACGTGCACGCCGGACCGTATGAGCTTCACGCCTCACTCATCGATTTAGGAATGCACTGCGCGGATCCGCTGCAGGTGGAGCTGACCGAACAAGTCATTCGTCAGCATTTACCAAGACATCACTTTCCCGGGCCACCTCCGCCGCCGGTGTGAGACTCAGACCTGCGCCCTCGGTGCTGTACGGGTCTCCGACAGCCGCTAGGTCTTGCCACGGTTGACCCGCCGGGCAGCTCTATAACGCAATCAAAGGTTACGTGTGTTTACGGAACGTAGAATGAGTGATTGGTTAAGTGACAACTTCCATTCGCTAGGAGGAACGAAGAGGTCTGTCACGTATTCGGCGGCATAAATGACAGGGGTTCCGCCATGCTCGTCGGGCACATGCGCGTCTCCAAGACTGATGGATCTCAAAGCACCGACCTGCAGCGCGACGCTCTCGTCGCGGCCGGCGTCGATAAGGACAATCTCTACGAGGACCAGGCGTCGGGGAAGAAGGATGACCGCCCCCAACTGGCGGCGTGCCTAAAAGGGGCTCCGCAACGGCGACACCCTTCTGGTGTGGAAGCTCGATCGGCTCGGCCGCGATCTCCGTCACCTCGTCAACACGGTGCGCGACCTTAAGGAGGGGGATCGGGTTGAAGGTCCTTACTGGTGAGGGCACCGCCATCGATACCACGACCGCATCAGGGAAGCTCGTCTTCGGTATCTTCGCCGCCCTGGCAGAGTTCGAACGGACGCTCATCTCCGAGCGCACTATTGCCGGCCTCGCCGCGGCGAGGGCCCGCAGACGAAATGGTGGCCGGCCATACAAGATGACAGCGGCCAAAGTTCGCCTCGCTATGGCCGCCATGGGACAGAAAGAAACCCATATCGGTGACCTCTGCAAGGAGCTCGGTGTCACCCGGCAAACTCTCTACCGTCACGTCTCGCCGTCCGGAGAACTGCGCCCAGACGGTGTGAACCTGATTAGAAGAACTAAGCCGCGGGCTTCTGCGGCGAGCTAGGCCGGCAGGCGATCCGGTCGGGGTAAGAGGCGCACTTCTGATATTTCAGGCAGCTCAACCCATAGCTCTCGATGACCGGCATCGTCTCGAAAGGCGGGCAGGGGTGCCAGAACATCCGCCTCAGCCAGAACTGTCAGGTTCAGACCGGTGAGAACCTCAATGTCCACGATGGGTACCTGGTACGTCCGGTATGGGCCCAGGGGCGGGGGAGTGCCGTCGATGAGAGCTCGACGGCCGGCAGCGTCAAGGTCGATATCGGCCAGCTGGGGGCTTTGGTCTAGGACGAACCCGGCGGATCGAAGGACGGTGGAACCGTTCATCGTGGTGGTCCAGGCCGCGATCTTCCAAAATGATTGCGGGATCCCGGTGCCGCGGTAAACCGGATCCTCAATGGAGAGCACAGGTGCGGTGAGAACGCTGATGCGGCTTTCGTTGGTGCGTGCGTAGGTGAGGACATGGTCCTCAAGTCCGAGCCAGAGCTCTTTGGACTGGTTAAATGCCCCGGCTTGCGGGGCGGCGTTGGTGTAGGCGAAGGTATCAGCGTTGGCCTGCTGGGCGGTTGCGGCGTCGCCCCAGACCGGGTCTCGGCGCCGGACGAGATGCCCGCGGTCTAGGTCGTTCTTCGCGTAGATGGCCTCACCGGTCTGTTCGTTGGTGGGGATGCGCGAGTCGAAGTGCCAGTCATCGCCGCGGTCGACGTCGACGAGGTGGTTTCCGTCGATGTTGACACCGGTCGCGATGGCAAGGCGACGGACGGGCTCCAGGAGGACGGTGAAGTGTGTGTAGGTCAGTTCGCGAGTGATGGTGCCCTTGTTCGGTGCGGGAAGCTGCAGCGGCAACTCGAGGAAGGTGTCGTCGTACCCAGCTGGAGAGATTGTGGCAGCGTTCATGCCGATAGCTAAGCAGTCGCAGCCGACATTTGAGCGTCGACAGGGTGTCTCATAACCAACGAAGGGTACCGAAATTTCCGCAGGAGGTTATGCGACGTGGTTAAATGACTCGGCCGTCGCGGGATCTGGACGATTTTAGAAGAAGCCCAGATCACGGCCACGAGACGTCTTATATCCGTAGGGTTACGAGACAGCAGGAACGGTTGAACCCCTGTCGCGTTAGAGGCACCTGAGCGTGAATCCTCAACGGGCGGGTCTTACGGGCACCTCCCGACCAGCGCGATGCGGAGCCCAGTTGTCTCGGGGGCGTGTCCGTCGGGGGTCCGGCTTGCGGGACGTAGGAAACGCCTACGTCGGACGCCCCAAAGTGAGCCTACGTAAGCCGGGCTGTTCACCCGACAGGGGTCAGACGGACGACGCCAATTCTTGGCGGTCTGTATACCAAGGGAAGCATTTCTCGGCCGGCGATTGTCTACCGTGGCTAGATGTATCTTTCGTGCGGATGTTCTTTGCTGATATGAACGTGAGTTTTTGCGTCTCAATTAGTTGAAGGACAGAACACGATGCAGGGCACTAGATCCCAGGGGACGCCGATTATTCGGACGAGTGGTTTGACGAAGATCTACCGGGGCGTCCCGGTGGTGGAGGGTGTGGACCTGCAGGTCGGTGCCGGTGAGATCTTCGGATTTCTGGGACCGAATGGTGCGGGTAAGAGCACGACGCTGAAGATGCTGTTGGGTTTGGTGCGCCCCACATCGGGAGCGGTTGAGATCTTTGATCAGAGTCTGGGTGCGAATCAGCGGTCGATCTTGCCGCGGATCGGGTCGTTGATCGAGTCTCCCTCCTTCTATGGGCATTTGACGGGTCCGGAGAATCTAGATCTAGTCCGGCGGATAAAGCATCTGCCTGTCTCGTCAGTGCCTCCGGTGCTCGCCACCGTTGGTCTGAGCGGTCAAGAGAAGAAGCAAGTCAAGAACTATTCTCTGGGGATGAAGCAGCGCCTCGGTTTGGCGATGGCTTTGCTTGGGGAGCCGGATCTGTTGATTCTGGACGAGCCGACGAATGGTCTTGATCCGGCCGGGATCCACGAGATGCGTGAGCTGATCGTTAGTTTGCCGGAACGGTTCGGGATAACGGTTTTAGTGTCGAGTCATCTCTTGTCGGAGATTGAGCAGATGGTGTCCACCCTGGGCATCATCGATCACGGTCGCCTGCTGTATCAGGGGCCGCTGTCCGAGCTGGAAGATGCCGGGCGGCTGGTGGTGACAGTCAGTGATCCACTCGGCGCTGCAACCATGCTCCGGCAGGCCGGGTGGCAGATTCAGCAAGTCTCGGGGAATGAGCTGATGCTCCCGGTCTACGCGGATGAGCACATCGCACGGCTCGTGAGCACCCTCGTTTCGTCCGCTGCACAGGTGTTCCGGGTCGAGGTGCGCCGGCGGCCGTTGGAACAGGTGTTCTTGAACATGACGTCCCAGCATGCCCAAGCGGTGAGTGCGGCGTGAATTCGGTGACGATGGAGTTCAGGAAGCTCCGCCGCAAATATCTGTGGCTGACTGTTGTTCTCGTTCTTGGTTTTGAGCTGTTGTGGGCGTTGATGGCGTTGACGATGTCGCTCAGCCATGATGACGCTGTGCCTCACGATTCAGCGTTCGTGATTGCTCAGGTGTCACAGATTCATGGGATCTTCGCTCCGATCCTGGCCACTGTGCTGGCATCCCGGATCGCGGCGATGGAACACGACGGTGGAATGTTGCCAGTGCTTTTCGCAGCCAATCAATCGCGGTCAGGCTTGTTCCGCGCAAAGTTCTTCACGGTGTTCACCCTGACAACTATCGCGACGATCATGGGCTTCCTCACGGTGCTTGGCTATGGCGCGATTCAAGGTGTGCCTGCCGACTGGTCGCTGATCGGACTCTTCTTCGTGGGCTGCATTCTGTCCAACGTTTCAGTGATCAGCATCCAGCTTCTCCTGGCGCTGCTTTTCACTCGCCAAGCAGTCACCCTCACCGTGGGAATCATCGGCGGGCTCTTGGGCTCGTTCGCTGGGTTCATGCCGGCGGCGATAAGCATGTTTCTGCCCTGGCAGTACGTGGGTCTCGTGACACCAGTGCGGATGGACGTGATCGACGGACGCATCGCCGGGTTCCCGATGGTTCCCGGAATCGGCGTGCACTTGCTGGTCGTCGCTGTGGTCGGTGTCGTCTCAGTGTTGGCCTGTCAGAGCATATTTTCTCGGCGCAGTAGAGGTTAGGAACTCAATAATGACAACCCCAACATTCAGCTCTGCGCGGGCGTTCACGGCCGCGCTGGGCGGGGAACGAGTCAAAACGCGACGGGCGTGGCTGCTGTATCTCGTCGTCGTCCTTCTGATCGGCCTGAATCTGGCTAATGGCGTTGCGAACTACTTCCAAAACATCGCCATCTTTCAGGAGCAAGGGGTGACCTGGATGGCAGTTTGGGGGCAATCCGGACTGCTTTACACGTTGCTCTTTCTCCCATTCATCATCAGCATCAAAGCCGCGTCTATGACGCGAATGGAGCACGAGAACAGTAACTGGCGACGGATGGCCTCGTACGGGGCAGCGGCTCGAGTGACGTACCCGGGCAAGATCCTCTTGATGGCCGCCTTCGCCGGGGCCTGTCAGCTGCTTTATCTCGTCGCGTTCTTCACCGTGGGCCTCCTCAGCGGCTTCGAGCTTTCCCCGCATGTTGTCGGTGAATTCACGCTGCTCGCATGCGCGGGATGGATCGGGGCGATGACGATTGGTTGCCTGCAGTTGGTCATCGGGCTGCTCATGAAGAGTTTCGCGAGCACCGTGGCCATCGGGTTCGTCGGCACCGTTGCCGGATTCGTATTGACGCTCGCAGCCCTCGTATTGCAAGCGGTCTACCCCTACACCCAGATCGGCGTCGGAATGCATGTGCGAACCCTCACCGGGCCGTCGCCGGAAGAGTTCATTCCGTTCCTGATAGCGAACACAGTGCTGACCGGCCTGGTTCTATTCGCGGGCTGGGCATACTTGAAACGACGGGAATACTGAAATGACAATCACGCACAGCACAGCACCAGACGGTCGCACAGGACCCCAGACGGCACCCGCCAGGGCTACGGTTCCCACCCGTTTCTTGGCTCGTCATCCTCGCATCGTCGACTTCGCGGTCGCTTTGGGCTACCTCGCCCTCCTGCTCCCGGGCCTCGTACACACGGCGCATTTCGGGTCGCTGCCGTTGTGGCAGGTTGTGCTGTCCATCGGCGCGACGATAGCGATCGGGGTGGCACTGCTCTTCCGTCGGAAGCACCCGGTCTTGGTGCTCGTGATCGTTGGAATTCTCGCGCTGACGAAAACGACTGCAGGGGGCCTGCTCGATGCCGGTGCAACCCCGGTCGCGCTCTACGCGGCTACGGCGTATGTCACGGCACGAATGGCGTGGCTCACGTTCGGAGCTACTTTGGTCGCAACGACCACTGTTCTTGGCATCGCGAGCCTCAGCGCAGGAAGCACTGAGGTCGCTGCCACGACGCTGATCATCAGTCTCAGCTTGCAGGTAATTGCTGGCCTTATCGGTGTTCTGATCGGACTGCGCCGCCGATACCAGGACGCACTGGCCGCGCGTGCTCAGGATGCGCAACGAGATCGAGAACAGCGCGTCGAGCTTGGGCGGATCACCGAAAGGTCCACGCTTTCCCGAGAGATGCACGACGTCGTCGGGCACACTCTCACCGCGATCATCAACCTGTCCGACGGTGCGGAAACATCGTTCGACTCCGATCCCGACCTTGCCAGGCAGGGGATACGTCGCATCAACGAGATCGCTCGCACCGCACTCGGAGAAACCCGCACAGTTGTGGGTGCCCTTCGGAGTATTGATGGCGCAGCACCCCGAACACCGCAACCGGATGCTTCGCGCATACCTGAGCTCCTCGCTACGGCAGAAGCCGTCGGGTACAACACCAAGCTGACGACCGATGGCGAGAGCGTCGGCGACCGAAGCATCCAGCTAAGCGTTTATCGAATCGTTCAAGAAGCGATTACCAACACAATGCGTCACAGCAAGAACGCAACCGGCATCGAGGTGACCATCAGCTATGCCGTTGCCAGCATCACCGTACAAGTTCACGACAACGGGGAACAACTACCAGGTGCAATTGGACAGAACAGCGATACACATTCCCGCGGGCAGGGCCTCACGGGGATTCACGAACGGGCCGCTCTCTCCGGCGGAACGGCCACGGCAGGTCCCGCGCCCGGTGGCGGATGGCACGTCACAGCGATCCTGCATACTCAGACGGCACAGCCATCATGAACATTCGCGTTCTCCTCGTCGACGATCACGAGCTCACTCGCATGGGCTTCACCATGATGCTGAGCCCCCAACCGGAAATCAGCATCGTCGCAGAAGCTGTCAACGGAACCGAAGCTATCGAACTGACGGCACAACACCATCCTGATGTGATCCTCATGGATATCCGAATGCCCGGACTCGACGGCATCGAGGCGACCCGAGCAATCACCGCAGCCCACCCGAAAAGTCGGGTCTTGATCCTCACCACCTTCGACCTCGATGAGTATGCCTTCGACGGTCTCGAAGCCGGAGCCAGCGGGTTCCTCTTGAAAGACGTAACTCCCGCTCAGCTCGTGTCCGCCATCCGCGCGGTGCACGATGGCGATGCCGTCGTCACTCCGCGCATTACCCGCAGAATGCTCGAACTCGCACCCGCGAAATCAACACAGCAAGATCCCGAGAACGCTCCCGACAAGACGCGAATCGCAAGCCTCACCGAGCGAGAACTCGAAATACTCACAGCGATCGCGGAAGGCCTCACCAACAGCGAAATCGCAGCCCGCTACACCCTTGCCGGAACTACGGTGAAGACCTACGTCGGGAGACTCCTCACCAAACTCGACGCCCGCGACCGCGTCGAGCTCGTCATCCTCGCCTACACCACGGGCCTTGCTACAGATCAATAGTGCTCCTCGTCGACCCATCAGCGCGATCTGCGAGCAACGCGGGAAAAATCATTCGACGTGCCCATTCAGGGTTCCCCATATGGGATGGCGGCAGCTGCCCTTCCTCGAGTAGGGCCGCCGACTGTCTCGTAACCTAAGTGTGTCGAAACCCATGAGTTACGAGACGACTACGTCCACCCCGGCCACAAGGTGGGGTTGAAGGGACGATCTTGGCGAATCGTCATCCATGCCACACGAACCACATTGCCGCGACGAGGCCTGGTAGCGAGGCAGCAGCGGCCTCGGCGGCCGACCGAAGCAGCCGCCGGCGCTGCCTCAATTTTGTCGCGGGAGAGAAAAGGCCCCAGGCCAGAGCAGCGATGTAGGTGAGGCAGCTAATTGCTAGCAACCAGTTCCGTGCGTCTCGCGAAACGAGTTGCCTTTGAGTCAGCGGGTTCGCGGGTTCGATCTGGAGGAAACCGAGCGTAAGAAACCCGAAGAGCGCGATGAATACCGCCGCCGCTGTGATCGCGGCCTTTTGACCCCACGCAGCGCATATCCGCCGTCGGCTTTCGGAGAACCGTGCGGAGGCTAGAACGGCCAAGACCGCTCCCAGCACGGCCGTAAAGACTACGTAAGTCAGCGCCGATTGAGCTACTACGGTGTCATTGTACCCAAGGATGGCATTGGCCAAAATCGACGCCGCTTGTCCCGCCGCCAGGGTGGCCGGCAGGACCGTCACGACGACGGCAGCCCCTATGACATGCGAAATGACGATCTCTCCGCGGATACTCACAACGGCGGGTTCATGGTCGCGGATCGAGGAAATAGTTTCGGCACTGTGCCTCCAGCGCTTTCGTTCTTTTCCCCTGGCGCACCATCATCCACACTCCATAGAGCACGATCAGGACCAGAATGACAAATACCGTGCTGAGCCCCAAGGACTGCCAGAAGGAGTACACCGTGCCTGCGTGTGCATCGCCTTCGACCTCGCACCAGATCTGGGTGGGAAACGTCGACCGGTTGATGTGCACCAGTCGTCCCTCCGTCGCGCTGAGGCACGTTTCGTAGTATTCCTCGGCATGACTCCCAAGAATGTAAAAGCCCAGAATGAAGTTCCAAAGGAAAAGGCCGCCTAGACCGGCACCGACGAGGGTCGAACCTGTCCGAGAGCCGACCGACTCCTGCATTGTGCGTCTCTGCTCATCGTCCCAAGGGTCTGTCACGATTGGAGCCTAGCCGTGTACATCGGGGCGAAGCCGTGTCCGGAGGCTGCGGCGGGCTCGTGAGTACCGGGCCCGAGCCGCTTCTGGTCGGATACCGATGATGATGCCGGCCTCAGCGATGCTCAGCCCCTCCCAGACGACGAGTGTGACCAGCTCTTGGTCGCGTGCCGAGAGCGAGGCAAGTGCCGTGATGGCCGCGTCATCGCTGGATTCAGGTGCGATCGGCCACACGCTCAGCTCGTCCCGCAGGCGTCCGGTGAGCGCGAGGCGCCGCGCGCCGCTTCGCCGGTGAGCGGCCAGGACATTGTGCGCGACACCGAAGGACCAGGCGCGTCGTTCGGCATCCACCTGGGGCAGGGTATCGCGGCGGCGCCACAGGACAAGAAGGGTCTCTGACAGGCAATCCGCGGCATCCTCATGCGGGGTCACTCGTCTAGCAAAGTAGGCGAGCACCTCATCGGCGATCGATCTGATGAACTCTTCGACATTCGGAGCCACCCGGTCCGGAGCGCCTATTTCCGCTGCGCCGGTCATCGTTTGATCCTGTCCATCCGGACAGCGCAGTCATTCTCCGCGTACGTCTCCTCGACGAGCTGCGGTTCACCGGCTGCGGCGGCCGCAGCGACGTCAGTCATTCGGTCAAAAGCACTCGGCGCCGCAACGCCCATGAACTGCCGGTAGTTGTCGGGATCCGCAATCCAGGCTGTGGCGAGGGCTTGGATGGACTCGTCCCCGGAAGCCTCAGCTGACAACCAAACGTCCGTCCACGCACACATTCCGAAGAACTCATAGATCTGGATAATTAGCCCCTCCTGCATGAGAGACTCACCCGCCCCGCCCCCCGCCGTCACTTTCGCCATCCAACGGGAGACGTCGGCGATAGCCGCGTTCTTCGGCATACCCGGTGGCAAGGTCAGGTAATCCGGGTATGCGTCGAGAACGACCTGACCTGCATCGTCGGCTCCGGGGTCGATCCATTCGGTGTCGTCCACCTCGGTGCTCTTGGACGGGTCCCCGAAGACGCCGGTGCGGGCATGCAAGGAGTTGCCGACTGCCGGTATCGCTACACCGACTCCGACCAAGGCGATGAGACTGCCGATGACCAGGCGGTGACGGCGAGTGAAGCCGGCGAACCGGCGTCGGCGGGCGGGCTCGCTGGCAGCCCGGATCTCGGGGTCTTCGAGCAGGGTCGTCAGGGCCTGCGTGGCATCGTGGGCTCCAGCCGAGACACGAACGTGCCCCAGTGCCCGGATTCGGGCTTCTGCGTCATCCGTTGAATCGTTCATACCTACTCATGTCGGGCAACTGACATAACGTGACAAATCTCTGCACGTCGCTCTTGGACTCTTTGCCGACAGGAACTCCCCCCAGCCGAAACGTAACGTAGGTTTCGCATTCGACCGGCGCATTCACGAGCTGCCTCTCAGAAGAGGGTGCTGATGGGGGAGGTGTTCGTGAAGTCGAAGATGATCCTGAAGGGTGTGTCGACCGTGATGGATTTCATAAGTCCGGGGTCGCTCCTGTACTGGGCGTCATCCGACTGGAAGCTCACCTTAATTGCGCCTGGTCCTATAGAGGAGTCCTGAGAGATCTGCACCTGGCGGTCGGAAGTGACGTACTTCCGAGTCTGCTCCCCAACACTGCTGGCCGCTTCCTGATACTCCGCTGCGTTGAAGCCCACGGACTCGATGACGACGTAGGGCAGATCGGTGCCCTTGAGGAGTGCGACTGCTCCAGCCGGCGCCGTTCCAGCGAAGCCCACGTGCATGGCGCTGGAGTCATCGAAGAAGGCGTAGGCGAACTCGTTGGGGAACTGCTCTTCGATGAGCGCCGTAGCATCTCCGAGCGGCGCCTGATTCAAGGCCACGAACTCATTCATGGCGGTAGTTGCAGCGTCGGAAGGGGGAGCGGGTTCGTCTATGAGGGCGAGTCCACTCGGCTCGACACTGGCCACTCCGGCCGACCCAGCGCCCGTGGTGGAAGCCGCTGCGCAACCGGACAGCGCCAGTGCTGACAGACTCACGCCGATGAGGCAGGAGATGATCTTGTTCATGCCGAGTACCCCTTTGAATTTAGCGTCCGACGTGCCCTTTCGTCGAGCAGGACCGTCGCTGTGCTTCGGAGCGTACTGCCCTGGCTCAGGGAATAGCCGACTGGTTTGCTGAGTAAGCCCTGAGCAAAAACCGTGAGTACCTGAGCTTCAAGCGCCACAAGTGGGCACACTAAAAACCCCGGTCACATGGCCGGGGGCTTTTTTGGTTCTGGCGGGAGCGCTGCGCTATGAGCTCACGGTGTCGGCGTTTGTCCTTGGGCATCGGCACCTTTCTGATAGGCAGCCCGGCGCTGCACGACTGACACTGATGGCGCGCGCCGCGGATCATTCATAAGTGATCATTCGAAATCAGCAATTAGTCACCTAAACGGCACTCCAGCCGGATCTGTCTCGCAACCTACCTGTCTTGAAACCCATGGGATGCAAGACGCTGACGCCGCTCTGGACCGGCGCACGCAATCAGTTCGATGCGCCAAAAACGCTGCCAGAGCGCAAAGTCACAGGTGTGTGGATCCACTCGAGGAACGTCTGCTGGACGATCCCTATCGGTCAACCGCGGTGGCCGGCTTTCCTGGCCCGAGTACGTTCTTATCGACCTGAATCGAGAACGGTGACCCGACATCTGCCTCTTCGATCAACCTGGTCGACTCTTGGATCAACCGGGCCGCATCCGAGCTGCCCTCATCGGCAATTCGGGTGACACCAATCACGCCGACACCAAAGTCTGGTCGCGCACCGATCATGGGGAATGGAACAGTCGTGGGCCACGTCGCTTGCAGGTCAGCGACAAGCTGTTCGGCTGTTGCGTTGTATTCAGCATCGGTGAACCCGGAGTCCTCGAGGATATGCGCTGGCTGCCCCGTCGACTTGACCGCATCTAGAACCGCGGGTACCGCTTCATTAGTGAAACCGATGACGGGTTTATGTTCGCTGTCGAAGTAGAAGAAGGCGTAGTCGTTCGGAAACGACTCCAAGACCGGACCCACAGCCGACGAGAATTCTTCGTTCGGTACGGCTGCACTTTCGACTTCGGCGGGCGTGAGCGAGTTGGCAGGCGAGGCTGCGGTGGGCTCAATGCCTTCAGCGGAAGCTGCCGCGCACCCGGACACGGCCAGAGCCGTCAGTCCAAGACCGATGAAACAGGACGCGATCTTTTTCACTTCTTCTCCCCTTTGTGGTGATGTGGGCATGCGCCGCGCCGACGTGGCGAGTGGCATCGCCTCGATCTGCCGCACTCTGATCATTGGGTTGCTTCTTTAACCTAGAAATGTCCGCAGCGCATCAATGGGTGTCAATCCGACTTGATCTGGGTGTCCCGCGTGGGTCATTACCGCGTGTATTGGGCAACGGAACGGCCAACTGGGCTTCCGATCAGAAGCATGGACGCTGCCGGCAGTGAGGCTACGGATGGATCAATGCGGCAGGATCGAAAGAGCCCACCAAGGTGACACCATCCGCAAGATAAATCGGCACAAGAGTGGTGGATGCTTCGGAATCGGCGCTGGCGGATCCCGAAAGGTGGGACTCCGCAAGCGGGTTGGCCGCTTCGAGGGCGTCCCGATGTGCGTAGCCGACCTCACCATCCACAATAAGAATCGGCACAAGGTCGATGACATAGGCGCCGATGCCGCTCAAGGGCTCCGCGGATGTGGGGCTATCGGGTTGGACTGCGCTCTTAGCATCCACACTCATGGAGAGCTGGTCGTAGGCCACCACGGCGCCTGCACCGATGCCGCCGGCGAACAGAAGAGCCGCCGTGGCAGCGAGCGAGAACGCTGTGCGCGAAAGTCGGGCCCTGCGAGGCCTGGCTGTTGCCGCCACCTGGCCGGTGAGAAGGCGTCGGATCTCATCGCTACGGCGCGGGTCAAACTTTGAAGGTCGATCAAGTCGACCTGTTCGGTCCTGGCTCATGACAGACTCCACTGTTCTCTCGCGTCGGGTGCAGACTGCATCATCAACTCGGCCATTCTCTTCTTTGCTCGGTACAACCGAGATTTCACCGTGCCGATGGGGATGCGCAGAGCCAGGGCTGCCTCTGCGGTGGTCAGGTCCTCCAGCACGCAGAGCGTAAGGATGTTCTGATCCCGCGCACTGAGCTGATTGAAGACCTCGCGCACGCCCGGCGCATTGCGGGCGCGGTCCATTTCGAGCGACAGGTCGTCGGACGGGTCTGGGCTCGCCGCTTCTGGCGAGAGTTTCGCCAGGGCCAGGCGGTAGCGCCTCGCCGAACGGGCCTGGTTGCGGCAGACGTTGTTTGTGGTCACCAACAACCAGCCGATAACCGAGCCATTAACCACGCGTACCCTACGTCGATGGCGCCACAACTCGAGGAACACGATTGCCGTGGCATCCTCAGCATCGTGGCGTGACGCGAGCGAGCGCAGGGCGTGGCCGAACACTCGGTCGCGGTGTTCATCAAACAGCTCCCCGAACGCCCCCGCATCCCCGTCGACGGCGCGAGCCCAGACCTCGTACTCGTTAATCCCCCGGGCTGCCGTCATACCTAATAATGTCCGCACGCCGAACGTGGTTCCATCGCGGAAAAACCACGGCATGGCGAGGCGCAGACCCGTCGACGCGTGCGCTTGCCTTCAATGCGTCTGGCGGAGAGGGCCTCGCACTGAGTGTGTCCCGAAACCTATGTGTCCTTTATCGCATGGGATACAAGACATGGGCGCGACAATTCCCTTGTTGCGCCCAGCACGTGCTCGCGGGCTACGTCTGTGCCCGTGAGTCATTTTGATCGATTGACGGCGGCAAACCAGGCGGATAGTGGTCGAGCCGTGATGAGTATCAGGATGCCGAACAGCGTCTGACAGAGTACGCCAAAGAGTGAAAGGCCTCCGATCGTGGCGTAAACCGTGGCATTCACGCCAACGTCGACGACGATGACGACAACACCGAGGACGACGCCAACCTGTTTCTGGAGCAATATGAGAACGACGACAAGCGGATCTAAAACCGTCAGCAAGATCCAGAACAGGCGAAGAGGATCGGGGAAGGACGAATAGGCGTTTGTGCCACCCAGCAAGAGATCGACGGTGTGCGTGCTGGTGCCAATCAGGTAGCCCACAATCCAGAGCGCCTGAAAAATGCGGGCCGAACCACTACATCGGGAAGATTCAGTGTCGTTCACCCGCGCCTGCTCCTCACGACGACGCCACCACGCGCGCTCATGTCCTCAACCTACCTGCTCCATTGCGCCAGGATCGCTCGGATTTTGCCTAGGCTGCAGGGTCCAATGCGCCCAGGTCTGGTCAGAGTCTTCATGCGTCATCGGAGGGCTCCTTGAGAGCCCGACGTCGCCTAGCCCCCGTGTATCGAAACCCATGGGATACGAGTCACGGAAATCGCCCTGGTGGGGGTCACCTTGCCCCGCTACTCCGTTCCTTTATGCGGTACCCATCAATACTCACGAGTCAGCCAGGACCGTCCTGCCGTCTTCAGGTATCAGCTCTTGTCGTCGATTGTGGAGACAAAAATGGGTGCCTCACCTCCGCACTGGTCAGTAGCATTCTCAGGGAGTTTTAGGCCCTCGAGCCCACCGCCACCACCCACCGATATTTGGTCGCCAACAACGAACTCGTTGCCGTTGAGTCTGAGAGTCGTTCCGTCCCAGCTCGTTCCGTCACGGGGAAACACGAACGGCGCACCACCGACGAGAAGACATCCGTCCTCGAATGAAACCTCTCCCGCGTACGCGGCCCCCAGCGCGATGAAATTGTCGCCTACTCTCGTGACCTCGTACGTCAAGAGACCGTCGACGAAAGCAATAGTGGAGCCAGATTCCTCGCCGGCCACGGGCGAGGACGCTGGCGCCCCGGTGCTAATGGCCCCTCCAGCGCAACCAGACAGGGCAAGCGCGACCACTATCACTGCGATGCTTCTGTATTTGTGCTTCATCAACTGCCCCTCAAGACTGGTGCTCTTCGGTGTGAGATCAAGGAATTATCGTCCCCGCTCATTGGCCGCAGCTTATTGCCCGGTTGATCCTTGCGCTCCTTCGGAGCCCTAATAAATAGTGTCCGTTACGCGCTGTCCTGTTCCCAACAGCCCCAAACCGGAACGCACTCCTGAGTGCCTTGACGCCCCACAGCGTTGCGTGCGGTGATTCGAGCGCACTGCGGGCACGTGTCTCGAAGCAAGACCGCCTCATAACCCATGGGAAACGAGACGTTGGAGATCATCCGTTCAGGCGACGAGCGGCAGGCGACTTGTCCCGCATCTGGACTTGTCTCGTATCGGTAGGGTTTCGAGACACCGAAGCCTTCGCTGATGGAGCCTGCTGGAGTGGCGCGGAAGCTCAGGTCTGCGCGGCGGGCCGGTCCTCAGCTTCTATGGTCGAATCGTGAACTATTTATCGGTGAATGAGCAATACCTAGTGTGAGCACAGACAACGAGGTGATCGAGAGATCGATCGGCAGCCCGGAAGAATTCGCGGCGCTGTACGACCGGCATGCGGGGACGATCCACCGATACGCGGCTCGCCGGATCGGCGCGGAGGTCGCGGACGATATCTTGTCCGAAACCTTCCTGGTCGCCTTCGACAAGCGGCGAGGGTACGACGCATCTGCTACCAGCGCTCTTCCGTGGCTGCTGGGCATCGCCACAACGCTGCTGAAGCAGCATGCCCGGCGGGAGGCAGTCGCGTGGAGAGGCATGGTCGCAGGAATCGCGGCTGACGTTGTGCCTGACGCGATCGAGCTTGCTGGCGCACGGATGGACGCGGCGCGATCCGCTAAACGGATCGAAAGTGCGCTGCGGCGGTTGACGGTGGGTGACCGAGACACTTTGCTGCTCTACGCCTGGGGAGATCTCGACTACCAAGGCGTCGCGGATGCCTTAGAAATTCCTCTCGGCACCGTGCGTTCCCGGCTCAACCGGGCGCGTCGACTGCTTCGCTCCGCTCTCGACATTGCTACCGATAAGGAGACCTTTCATGGACGAACTGACACTGCTCCGCAGCGCTCGTACTAACCCACCCAAGCCGAGTCAGCAAGCACTCGACTCCGGTCGCGCGGCATTGCTGGCGCACATTGAGGAATCCCGCCGTCCGGCATCCCGCCCGTCCGTCGCCAGGCGCATGCCCGTTCTGCGCCGAGTTGGATATTCGGCTGCCTGCACGGCTGTGGCGGCCACGCTCGTGACTGGCCTGATCATGAGCGACATGATCGGGCTCGCCGGCTGGCGCGGCGGCGCCGATCCCGCCGCGGCTGCCGTGCTCAACGAAGCGTCGGCGCTGACTATCGCCACAGCAGACCCTGTGCTCAAGCCAGGTCAGTATCTCCGGGTGGACACGAGCGCGGTCTACAACGGACTGGGCCCCGCCGGCAAGAACGGCCGCGAAATTTTCTTCCTCACGATCACCGAGGACCAGCTCTATATCCCGGCCAATCTCAATGACGATTGGGTCTGGATGCGGGGTATGAGGAAGCCGTATCAAGCCTTCGGGCCTGAGTCCGAGGCCGCGATGCAGTCGGAGTGGGAGCAGAGTTTGGCAAAACGCGGCAGCCCTGACTACCAGGAAAACGTGCGAGCCGCGGGCGGCGCCTTCTATGGCAGCCCCAGCTCTGACGTCGAGATGCTGGCGGCTCTGCCCCGCGACCCATACCAGCTCCTCAACAACATCTACCGCATTACGTTGGGCCAGGGCCCCTCACCTGACGGTGAAGCGCTCGTCTGGATTTCAGACACCCTCCGCGGTGGCGGAATTCCAGCAGACCTCCGCGGAGCACTTTACGAAGCCGCAGCCATGATCCCCGGCGTCATGATCACTGAGGGAGTCGCGACGCTCAACGGACGCACAGGAATTGCCATTGGTCGGCAGGAATCGGGTCAGAAGACCAGACTCGACATGATCATCGATCCCGAAACCGGGGAAATGATCGGGGAACGAACGACCGTCGTGGCGCTCGGCGGCGATTATCCGCTCCCAGTGGGAGCGATAGTGGGATGGACGGCTGTGACCACCACAGTGGTGGACGAAGCCCCCGCGGGTGGCAACGTTTACGGACACATGGGCCTGCCGGGATGATCTCCCGCAATCAGTCCTCAACGCCCGACCCAGCCGGTGTCAACCTCCGGCTGGGCTCCTCCGTCGATCTAACCGCCCTGGTCAAACGAAAGCTGGCGGAGTCTTCTTCCGACGAGCAGACCACGATTGCGCCCCTGAAGAACTAGAGCGCACGTGTGCAGCGGCTTGGAGCGATGCGTCTCGAAACCCAAGTGCTTCAAAACCCATGCGTTATGACGCTCTCGCGGCGCGTCAACGGTGCCATGGAGAGCTGAGCGCGTCGCGCCCATTGATTCAATCGCCCGCCAGAGGGACGAGGGTGCCTCCCGGCAACGCGTCACGAATTGATCCCTCCTTCGGTGTTCCTGTGAGCGGCCAGAACACGGCGGAGGCTTCGTGAACCTGCACCGCCAGGCTTTGGCTGGTGGTCGGAATGTATAGCGGGACCTGGTCGGCTGCTGCGTACTCAGGGTTTGTATTCACCATCCCCCCGCTGGCGGGCCAACCCCGTTCCAGGTAGGCAGCTATTTCGCTGCCTAGAGGGATGCGCTGGAGGTATTCGTCGACCGATAGTCCGCCAGTGCTGGTGGCGAAAGACGGGATGACTATACGCAAAAAACCGTCCGGTCCCGGCTCCGCAGTGCCTTGTATCGTCTGGTCTGTGGAGAGGACGAGTGTGAACGTCTTCACCACGCCATAGGGCTGTGGCACCTCGGCAGGAGCCTGCGTCTCCTCTACTCCAATGACCGTTCCCACAACCACGAGCTGTGCGCCAGCGGCAAGCTCTGCTGGGTCGCTAGCGACGGTCTCGTCGCCGGAAGCGTCCGGCGGGTTGACTGCGACAGGGCCGGCCGTTGCCAGGGGCGTGTCGCTCTCTTGACCATTGAGGTTCCCGAGTGCGAGGCTGCCGATGATCACGATTCCAACTGTCACCAGGGTTGCGGGGAGCCACTTGGACGAGGTCTTTTGGGGGGCGCCGGTGAGCGCATCAGTTTCAACTTGTGAGATAAGCAGGGTGCGAAATGCCTCTTGTCGAGCTTGAGACGAGGAGTGGTTGGTCATGATGTCCTTTCCGCGGTTGCTGGGACCGGTCCGGTTAGAAATTCTTGAGCCAACCTTCTCTTTGCTCGGGAGAGCCGGGATTCGACTGTGCCGTCCGGGACGTTGAGCACGATCGCCGCTTCGCTTACTTTGAATCCCTCGAGCACACAGAGAGTGATGACTTGACGTGCAGCAACCGGGTAGCCGGGACAGAGCCAGTTCGATGTCGCTGAGCTCGTCCACAGCAGCAGGGGCGTCTTGGATGGGTGGTAGCCGGCGGAGGAGTGCTTCATGGCGGCGGGCGCTACGAGACAGATTTTTCGCGGAATAGTTTGCGACGACGAGCAGCCAGGGCAAGAGCGATCCGTTAACGAAACGAACAGAATCTCGTTTCCGCCAGACTTCCAGAAACGCAAGAGAAACAACGTCCTCTGCGTCAACAAAATTCATCACCAGACGCCGGCTGTGACGTAGTACGCGATCGTGATGTCGGTCATACACGCGGCCAAACGCCTCGCCGCGTCCGGCGAGAGCTAGGTCCCACTCAACTGAATCACTGGTGCTCATACTTAGAAGTGTCCGGCACCACCGGATTTGGTTCCAACCAAATCCGACGCCAACGCTAAAAGGTCAGAAGCGCTAAGTGCCTCGAAACCCAAGTGTTTCAAAATGCATGGGTTACGAGACGTCAAAGCTCGCCTGCTCACGCAACAAGCGGCAGCTGACTTGTCTCGCATCTGGACCTGTCTCGCATCGGTACGGTTATAAGACAGCAGGATGCCGTGCCCGACGTCGTGCGTCCGATTTCCAAGATGCCGCCGTGGCTGGCATTTTGAGATGCTTGACAATCTCCAATCGAGGTACTGCTAGGTTCAGCCCCATGCGCAGCGTAGGTGGTGGCACTAAGACGTTTAGGCGTTGGGGAGCCGCGTCGCTGTTGGTGCCGACGTTTTTCCTTCCGGGTTGTGTCGATCCGACCGGTATTGAATCCCCTACCGTCACCGACAGCGGTGCAACAACGGGCAGCGGTCCGCGGATCATCACTGGCAGGATCCCTGGAGAGTACGAGCATCGGGACATCGCTGGTACGGTCGCAACAGCTGATGGTTGCGTTGCATTAGAACTATCAGGGGGTGTGGTGTACCCCATAATCTGGCCGCTCGGATTCCAGCTGCTGCCCGACCAGACTTCTGTCGGTGATGCGAATGGAACTGTCTATATTGGCGAGAAACTGACCGGAAGCAGGGGGTACCTCGTTGCTCGTGAGGAGTTCGAAAAGTTCTCGGACCCGGCACAGCTCACGGGTTTCGATGAGTGCAGCCCAGATGCCGAAACCTTCCTTGTTCTTGTGAATGTAAAGGACTTCGATACCCCTGAGTAGCAGCACTATGGCGCTGGCCAATCGGACAGACACGGGAGCTTCTCCCGTCACGCTGCGGCACTCTCGCAACAACACTGCCTCGAAACGTATGGGTTACGAGACGTCAAAGCTCGCCTGCTCACGCAACAAGCGGCAGCTGACTTGTCTCGCATCTGGACCTGTCTCGCATCGGTAGGGTTCCGAGACAGAATCACCGTCGTGTTTGCTCTACGACCGCTTCCGCAGGCTCCACACACTGTGCATGGGAATCGACATGCCCCGCGCTAGCGAACCTGAGCTGATTTGGAATCCGGTGCAACGCGATTCGTGCGCCATCCTGGTGAACCTGCCTGTGTGCGACGGGCCAGCGGTCGGTTCACCAGAGGTCGAGCATCCGTATTCGGTGTTCTGTTTGGTGTATCTTGCTTCCGGGGATCCATTTGACTCGTGGCTTCGCGATGAACGGTCGCAGTGGGCCGCGCTGGAGCGCAACGCAGAGATTCAGATCGAGCCAACCCAGGGATTGTCCAAGCGAGACATGTTTGAGCAGAAACCACGGCGACCCGAGCACCCAAACGGTGAATCCGAGCGGGATAAGTATCCAGAGCAGAAGTGCTCGAGAAAACAGCATGAGGAGCGCGGGTAGGGGTTCTAGTGGTTGCAGGCCTGTGTGAAGTGCGTGTTCGGTTCGCCAATCCGGTCGGAACTGATTCCCTCGCCGTGATGTCACCATGAAGAGATCGTATTGGTCCAGAGGCGGCATCGCGGCGCGGTCTTCGCAGACTTTGCCGTCTCGGCAAAGAGGGCCTCAAACGATCCTTCCGGCGGGTACGACCTTGTCGCGATGAAAAGTCTCGTAACCGAAGTGCCTCACACGCCATGGCATACGGGACCGGGGTCACCCCTGGGGCCAACCAGGTGGCCCCGTGAGTCGCCTCCTATCCCAAGGGATAGGAGGCGAGCGCCCCTACAAGCAGTGCCGTAGATTGACCAGTGAGCAGAGAGGCGCGGTGAGACTCATGTGCCCAAGATCGGTGGGGATCTGTTGAGCGAGAAGGATCGGCTCCCGCGGCCTACGCGCATAAATTGGCTAGTGTATTTGAGCTTCGTCGGGATCAGTGCAGCGGTGGTCCTCCCCGGCCTGTCAGCACGATTTATCGGGAAGACACCCGCCCAGCTGTGGGCCACACTTCCCGCATCTCTAATTTTCGTGTTGAGTGCGTTCCTCGCTGTGGGCTTGTATTTCTGGTATTTGTATCGCCCCGCCCGTATGCTCGCCAGGGCGCTTCGCAAAGCGGGGTACGAGCCAGTGGTGACCTCATCGTCGCCCGAATTGGTGATGGCAGTCCAATCTCTCAAAGGCATCAGGCTCGCGTCGGGCTGGTCACGATCCGGCGCATTCCTTGTGTTCGTGGACATTGGGCCTAAGTTCGAACTCTGGCGGTGGCGGCATGGCCGAGTGGAGTGCGTCGCGCGTATCTCGTGGTCATGTGCCACCTCCTGGGAGTTCGGGAGCGTGACCTTCGCCTACTTAACCGATCGAGCGATAATCCTCTGGGTTCGAGTAAACGGTCGCGACTTCGCGCTGCCTATATGCCCGCAAACATCCGGCCTGATCGCCATCGGAGCGGCCAAAGACGCACAGTTCGCGGCTGCTCTTGGCCTCATCGAGTCCCGCGTCCCGCCATCGAGCTCGGTGGTTGAAAAGTATATGGATTAGCTCTTTCAGGAACGCACACGGTCTGACCAGCCACCGCGCCGAAACGCAGTCGACCGCGAACCTTGATGGCACCGTTCAGATCACGATGTCTCGTAACTCACGTGTCTCGTATCCCATAAGTTTCGAGACATCAGGGACGATGTCGGCGCTCGACTAGCGCACGTGGCGACGTATCGTTGTGCGTCGCTTGGTAACGTTTGGAGACGCCTGCACTGCGGTGTCTCTCTAGCGGTCTGGTGACCTGCGGAATTAGCTCCCGTCTCGAAAATCTGACGGCACATTGGTGCTGTAGGTGATGTTCTTGAACTCGGTGACGCATTGGTCTCCCATGGGGGCCTGCGCGAGAAAGCCCACATGCACAGGGCCCTCGTAGGTGAGGCGGAAGACGCGCACGAAAACCCACTTGTGACCGTCGGCGGAAGAATGGAAGGCCCAACCCGACCCGGAGCGAACAACGCGGAGGTAGACCGAGTCCGCGGAGACAACTGCTGAGTTGCAGTCATCCGAGTATTCGTTTGTCACCACGGACACGACCATTGCTTGGCCCTGGGGTGAGTATTCGAAGCACAGCTTTGCCCAATGGTCGCTGTCGCCCCAGATCGCCAGGACTGCAGCGTCGAAAGTTGTTCGTTCGGTCAGTACCCGAGCGCGAACTGAGAAGGAAAAGTCTCCCGGTGGGAGGAATCCGAGCAAGGACGCTGCGTGTTGTTGGGGTCCACCGAAGGCGTCGTTGGTCCAGTCAGCGCCTGCGGCAGCGGTGACGACGAGGACGCCGGTTGTTGGCGTTTCGGCAACTCCCTCGCCGTTGACCCATTCGAGCGGAGGAACCCCCGGCACAGCTACCTTCATTGAATTCCTTCTCCCCATCATGGGCGCCGTACACAGCGCCGTCGATAGCGTAAAGGAAATCCAATACTCGTCGGCGGACTTTAGGAGCTGTTATCGATAACGGGTTTCTCGAGGGTCGGCACCGGAGGAAGCGGTCGAGGCACGGCCAACGACGTGGACACGCAGGTAATGTGATGGGTCGGGCTCAGGACTGCCCTGAATCGCCGAGATTAAGGTTTGCGCAGCGAGTTGCCCTTCCGCGGCCAGGCCGTGTCGGATGGAACTCAGCTGCGGATCGAAGTGCCGGGCTTCGGGCAAATCATCCACTCCCAGCACAGCAAGCTGGCTGGGCACACCGATCGAGCGGCCGCGTAGGCCGTGCATCAAACCGATAGCCATCGCGTCATTGGCGACGAAGACTGCGCTGTACGCGTCCGGGCGGATGGTGCGAGCAAGATCAAATCCGGATGCGGACGTCCAGTCGCCGGCTTGGCCGATCTCGACAACCATGCCCAGTGCACTGGCTCGCGCGACAAACGCGTCCTGTCGATGCCCAGCGGAGAGAGCCCCGGGTGGTCCCGGCAGATGCAGCACTCGTTGATGGCCAAGCTCACACAGGTGCTCGGCCGCGACGCGCCCTATTAATTCCTCCGCTCCCGGCTGACTCGGCGTACCCCGGTCGAGAAACCGATCGATATACATAGGAACCAGTGAACGGTAGTCAAGAAGCGACTCCCGCATCTCCGCAGACTGCGCAAGCGCCAGAATTCCGCACGTCGATCCTTCGAACTCACGAAGCGCCTGCGACACGGATGCCGCCACGTCGCCTCCTTGCACTGTGGCGAGTTCGAAACGGTAGCCGGCAGACTGCAACTCGGCTAGAGCGGCAACCGTATTGCCGCTTGGCCCAACCTCATTGAGTTGTTCGGCGATGACGCCAATCCGATCTTCCAAGGGCCTGGGCGATTTGAGGCGATAGGCGGATTCGTTCCGGAAGAACCCAAGTTCCTTCATCGCCGCGTGTACGAGTGCGCGCGTGCGCGGAGCCACGTTGGGGCGGTCGTTGATGACGCGGGAGACGGTGCCGTGAGAGACGTGGGCTTTGCGTGCCACGTCGTAGATGGTTGGTCGGGTCGTGTCGGACATTGGGGCCGCTATTCGTTTCTGGACACATGGGAGGCGCCGGGTGCTGCACGCTGCCCATTCGGTTGAAGCGCCTGGGCCGGGGAAACGGAGGACGAGAACCCACTAGGTAAGGCATCGCGATGAGCGCCATGGCTTCCACCGTCGAGCCTGAAATGTAGCACCTCACAAGGAAAGCAGACCACTATCGCGTACCTGAGCAAGCAGCGACGCCACGTGCCTCCGTACAAGGTCGCGTCCTAGCGAGTGTCGCGTAACCCACGTGCCGCATATCCCATGCGATTCGAGACAAGGACGTGGCTCGCGGCCCGCAAAGTTGGAGCGTGAGGCGTCTGGTACATGTGGTCTGCGTAACGCCCATGGAAGGGCGAGACACTCGAGCGTTGAGGAGGCTGGACCCGCGCCGACCCCGCCCTTGCGCTTGGGTCTAAAGTGGTCGCGCTTGCTCTGTCGAGTCGGACTATTCAGGTTGGTAGCCGATCGGCGCGAGGACCTGGTCACACCCTTGGTCCGCTAGCGACTGTTGAACACCTGGCGCTTTCTCGTCAGAGACGAAGATGTCGTTTCCAAAGTCAGATGCCGGGAGAGCAACGTTGAATGAGTAGATGTCTGTCAGCGCAAAAAGCGCGTTTATACAGGCTTCAGACCCCTCAGGCAGAGGCCCTGAAGAGTTGGTCCTGACCGTGCTTCGGAATGTGGAGCCGCTGGCACCCGCGTACTCGTCCAAGTCACCCATCATCACAGTCGACGTGCTCCGGGTGAACCCCGCAGCGTTGATAAGCGCGTCAGCGGATATAAGTGCCGAACCAGGCGTTGTCGCTCTTCGTGGTAACACCAACAAGTTCACGGACTCGTATCCTTCATCGTCGCTCAGTTCGCTACCTTGCCACGGCGCACGGAGCGACACAGCCGCGAAAAGACCGGTCTCCATGGCCGTTTCAACGAGGTCAAGACGAACATCGTTCGCCTCGTTGACCGAACTGAGACCGATGGACTTTTCTCCGCTGTGCAATCGGATATGAATCCGGGTGTCCTGCTGTGCGTAGTTTTCGTTGATCCAGTCGGTAAGTTCTCGGGAGATTGTACGGAGTTCACTCGACGTGGAATCAGCCGACATGGTCACGGTGTATTGGTACGCGGAGAAGGGTTCAAGGGGTCCCGCCCGCAATCTATCCTGAACGAATTCCTCTACCGCGGGCTCTTTGGCGAGGAGCTTTTCGAACCGTTCTGAGGGGTACTCGAAGGGAATGACCGGCGAGCAACCCGCAAGTGCCCACACGACAGAAAGCGCCAGGGAGGATTTGATTACTCGGTGAGTTCGGTGTCGCACTGTCGCTCTTGCACTTTCCGATGTGTTTGGAGAGGTAACCACCAACCGGAATGCATCCCTGAAAGCAGAAAGCAGCGGCAAGGCCTGCCCTGCCCACTGGGTTTTTCTAGGCCGCGTTCCTGCATTGATCGATGGGGCGTCTCTCATCGGGTCTGGGCGATGATCGCCTCGGCGACCGTGGTCGCTCCGTCGGACGAGACTCCGTAGAGCGTCTGGCCGAGAGTGAAATAGACGGGCGAGCGCGGCCCATCCTCACGACGTGCTTGGAATGCCGTCTCGCCGTCTACCGACCCGTCCAAAACGGTCGGTTCCAGCGCCGACGACATGTCGGGCATCGCCGCCAACTGTCCGATGGTCGACTCGAAGTCGCGCACGACGGTGATTTCGGTGGTCCCGAACCCTTCCGCGAACAGTTCGCACGTGAACAGGCCGATGCGCGCCTCCACAGCGCTGGCGAGCCCGTCGATGGTCTTTGCGCGAGAATCGAGGAGCCTGTACTCAACCGATGCCCCGTCGAGGTCCAAAGCATTCTCAATGCCCAACTGGTAAAGGCCACCGTCGCAACGTGCTTCGTCCTCGCGGAACGTGAGCTTTGGCAAGCTGAGCTGCTCGGTTGTGGCCGCTTTTACGGCCGCGAAGGTTTGTTCGGCGGCGGGCATCATCCCATCGAGAACGCTGTCTAACGGCGCGTTCTCGAATCGGCTCCCCCCGGTAATGACACCCGAGGACGTGACCCTCACATCGACCCAGGCGGAGGCCACGGGTGCGGAGATCCGCCATCCGGTCTCGCCGGCGCTTGTCGTTGCCTCGACCTGACCGACTGTTCGGTGCTCTTCGGAGGGAACATCGCCGGCATACGGAGGAACCCAGTCCGCCGCCGCATCAGGAAGTACCTCAACGCTCAGATACGCCCAGTCGCCTTGTTCAGCACCAATACCCAGCTGTCCCGTTCCCACGCGCCAGGAACAGGCAAGGCCGCCAGCTCCGGTCAGTAACGCGTGCTCAAGGGCATGGGAGGGCTGCACTGCCTCCGTCACCTCGGGTGTCACACCGTCGGCGCCGATGAGGGCGACGACTGTGGCGTCGGGTGTTACCAGATCACTGCACGTGAGTGGTGATGCGTCAGCGGGTTCAGCTGTTGTGTCCGCGGGCTCGGCCGTTGTGACCTGCTTTGTTGGGGCGCTTGGCTCTGGGGTAATCGCACACGAAGCCAGCGAGGCGGACACGATGATGAGAAGACTGGCAGAGGCGCGAAAGCGCGGAGATCGCATACCCCGACACTAACGGTGGACGGATTTAGGGTTGCGGTCGACGCGGCGACCCGGACTCTTCGAAGAGAGAAAACACACTAAACGGACCGGCGCCCAATTTGTCGCATAACCCAAATGGCTCATATCCCATGGGTTAGAAGACGCCAGAGCCTGATCTCGCCGGGCAAGGTGTTGAGGTAATGCTTCGGTTTCACTACCGCCCGGAGGTCAGGCTTGGGGGACCATCTGTAACAAGTGAATCGCCTCGTCGTCGGTCGCGTAAGAAGTTCCAACGCCGTACGTGTACCAATCGGGCTGCTGAAGTGTTCCCTTCGCAACGCAGTTCACTGCGGACTGGGTGCTGTTGGGGTTATTGCCGTCATTCACAAGGAAGTAGACACCTACGTAGCCATCGTCACGCGTCAACGTGATTTCCTCTGCCCGCGGCGCAAAGCTCACGTTTGCCGGGTCGCCTGGAGCAAGCTGCCCAGCCTCGAGCACCTTAGCGATGCAGATCTCGAAGAGGTTCTTCTCTGTGATCGGCACGGGCCCAGACGATTCCACAGGATCCGCGATGGGGCCGCTAGGCGCCGCCGACACGTCTGGGGAAGGCGACTCACTCAGGCTGGGCGCATTTGAAGAGCATCCCATCACGAGGATCGAGAGGCACACCAGTAGCGGGGCGAGGATTAAACGCAGACCTGTGAGGTTGTCGCAACGGAGGGCGCCACGCAATAGCGACATACCCCCAATCGGTGGGCACGACGAGTGCAAAACACGTGGTGACGCCGAAGCAAGTCGCGGCCCGAGGGGTCTTCGCAACTCAAATGGCGCGCTCAAACCCGCCCGGGCCGGCCACTGGGAGCTGCGAGGTGAGGGTCGCAGGATCTTAGGAAAACGCGACAATGAAGCTGAACATTGACGCCAGGGTACGGGAGGCCGGGTCATGTCGGAGTTGCGGCCGTGTGTCTCATAACCCTCGTGCCTCGTATCCCGTGGGATATGCGACGGCACCGCACGCCCGGGTAGAGCGCTGAGCTGTANTCCTATGACTGCCGGCGCTCTCATGATTGTGCTCATCGCTGGGGGTGGTCTCGGGCTCGCTCTCTTGATTCTGGCGGCCTTCTACCTGCTGTCCTCGCGGCGGCGGCTCAGCCCATCCGCTGCTCGGGATCTTCAAGGCTCCGATCCAGAACTAGCTCGAGCGATGTCGGACGTGCGAGCCGACATTGAGCGGGGCCAGCGAGGGTTCTGAAGTCTCGCCGCGACTGTATGAGCCGATGCCGCTAGGGTGCCTCATAACCTGAGTGCCTCATATCCCATGGGTTACGAGACGTCAAAGTTCGCCTGCTCACGCGACGAGCGGCAGGTGCCTTGTCTCATATCTGGACCTGTCCCGCATCCGTAGGGTTTCGAGACACATGTTCGGTGACGCCGCCGGTCAACCTTCTGCACGTCCGAGCTTGCGCCGTAGGGCTTGGAGACCCGACAGCGTCCGCGTCTCGGGGTCCAGCTCCTTCCGCCAGCCGAAGTGGTCTTGCTCAAATCGCTTTTCCGCGTCGCCGAGAGCAAGCCACTCGAATTCGCCGTCTCGCTCGAGATCAGCCAGGAAATTTACATCGTCAATGTAGAGGTCGCCCGGTGCACCCGAGTTGAAGCTAGGGTCAACGACAATCGTCCACCAACCCTCAACCGTCTCTGGGTAGGCGAACAGGAACCGTCCGGCCCAGGGGCCCGCGTGAATTTTGGCTACGCGTCCATAGTCGCCCCAAAACTCCGCTGTTTTCCATCGCACAAGGCAACCCTAGGACCATCGACTGCAGGACAGAACATGGATGCTACGGGGAGCGGGGTTAAATTGCTGTCCCTCTATGCGCTGAGAAACAACTCTCCATGTTGCGTTCACAGCGGCCCCTGCGGTTAGAAGCGGAAGGCGCAATGACCGGCTGAGGTGCCCCGCAACCGGTGTGTGTCAAAACCCATGCGGTAGGAGACACTAGGCACCCTAGCTGCGTGGCGCTGCGCCCCGGCCTGGGAGCGTGCCGAAGGTTTTTATCCCCGGACTTGGACTATCCAGCCGACAATTTGCCCGTGATGTGTCTCATATCCGATGTGTATCAGGAGCCATGGGATACGAAGCGCTCCGGTAACCAGCCGCTGCTCACATGACCGATCGGTGCGGACGACACGGACGAGACGCTCCGAGGAATCGTCAGCGCGATCCCGTGAAACCAATGAACAAGGCAAGCGCGGCGAGGGCACACATGGTCGCGCCCAACGCGACGATCAGAGTCATCGTCGGCATCAATGAAGGGAAGATTCCCTCCCGCCCCTGTTTGCGATGTCGTGCGCTGACGGTTTGATAGCGTCTTCGTGTAGGGGCAAGCATGCGTCGTCGTGCCAGCAACACAATCACACCTGCCAGGCGGAGAATACGCCCAGTGCAAGGCAAAGAACGCTAAAGATCGAAACCATCAGTTCTCCGTCACCAAGTCACGGAATGAGTTTGATAACGCCGTTGGCTGCAATCACACAACCGATGACCACAGCGAAGGCCGCCGGGATAGCGATATTTCGGGGAGTGGAACTGCGCGCTGACGGTTCACCCAGACGGCCGAAAAGCGCCCTCAACGCATCGCGGTTTAGACGGGCCACGGTTACCCTCTTGATCATCAAGAAGATGCCGAACGCCGCAAAGACGAGGCCGAAGAGAACCTGAACTATTGGAGCCACTGGGAACCGTTCATCCGGGTTGAATGCAAGGCGCGGATCCAGCTTCAAGAAGCTGAGGTCCTCAGAACCTATCAAAGCGTGATGGCCCGTATGGCCGCCCACACCGCGTCGGCGAAATCCTTTGCAACCGCCGAAACGCAAGCAACATGGGATTCACCAAGCAATAAAAGGGCACCATCGCGCCAGGTGAAGCGTTTGCTTTCGCCGCGGGGCGGAATGGAGCGGGGTGTCTCGTAACCAAGGTGCCTCATATCCCATGGGATACGAGACTAATCGAGCGCATCGGGGGATCACTCGGCCACAGTGAGGCGGCTCATATCTCTCGGGTTTCTAGACGCTCTCGACTCCTGGGCTCGCGACCTCGGCTGAGCGTATGAGGTGCTCTCGCGGAAGAAGTTCTCGCGCGCCGAAGTAGGCCGTCAGCAACAGTAGAAGCGACGCGCTGGCAAGGATTCCATCGACAATGCCCGCAGGCAGCATAAAGACCATAAGCACCATCGTCACGACGCAATTGATGATGGATAGAGCAAAGCCCCAGAGTCTATTTCGCAACACTCCGATTGCTCCGACGATGCGCGTGGCGCCGAATACCCCGCTGAGCACCATCATCTCAACGAGATGTTCCTGAAAATAGGGGACGTTGAAGGAAAAATACTGACCAGCTGAACCGAGGTTGACGCCGAGCGCAAGAAGGGGGAAAACCGCGAGGAAGACAGTGAATTCCATCAGCCCACCGTGAATGATCATCAGTACAGCGGCCACACGGTATCGAGCACTCAGCTTCCCCATGCCCTCATGATAGGTGTGGCGCGTCGTAGTCAGAGCGTCTCGCAATTTTGCCGACTGTCTCATATCCTCATTGCCTCATATCGCATGGGTTGCGAGACGTCCTAGAGCGTTGACGAGGGCTAGTTGACGAATTTGTGCGCGCTCGCTCGAATGCACATCAGCCCACACGAGGCAGCGGCGACGAAGACGAGTATGCCCGCAGCCCCACCGCCGTCCAGAACGATCGTTGGACCGAGGTAGACGAGCAGTCCGAGCCCTGCCAATGCCGCTCCCACACCGGCGATGCCTCCCTGTACTAAGCGGGATGACTTCAGGTGATGGTCCGCAATGGCCAGCGCGACAGCGGCACCAACGACGGCGACCGAACTCAACAACAAGCCACCGACTACGGCGAGATACAGTTCCAGACCAATGAAAGGAGCTGCCAGGCCGGGGTTGGCATTGGCGTTGATGACATGACCGACAACAGCCCAGACCACGCTTGAGACGAGACCGAAGCAAACGCCGAGCACCATCGTCAATAGGACTGCCCCGGGATCGCACCTAGTTGTCTGTCGCTGACTTATGGTCTCCATGGGAGTCAGCCTCCCACAGCAGTAGTCGCCCCCTCGGCGCAATGCACCCGCGTTGAGACCGCATTTGGCAATCATGAATGCCCACGAATGAGCGCGGTCTGAGGGTCGCGTAACCTAAGTGCGTCATATCCCATGGGTTACGAGACGTCGAAGTTCGCCTGCTCACGCGACGAGCGGCAGGTGCCTTGTCTCATATCTGGACCTGTCCCGCATCCGTAGGGTTTCGAGACAAGAGAACTTGTTAGGAGGCTGTCCCGCGGCCTGGGGAAATGCGGAGGCATTCCTGTACCCGTGAATGTAGAAGACTTCGACACCCCTGTAGCGCGCCGTCGCTCACGAAATCGGTTTAGAACGCGAGTCTTCTTCGCAGCGCGCTGTTGAAATGAAGCGGAGGTTGGTCGTTAGGTCGCGCGGGAGGATCGCTGGGCGCATGAAAAGGGGCGTCTCGGGCGACCGCTTGGGCGGCGAGCAGTGCGAACGCTATGGTTTCCTGGCGGGCTCCCTAAGTTCGAGTTTCGTGGGCTAAGCCGCACTGGCCCTCCATCCTCACGGTCTAGTAAGAAAGGGGAGCCACAATCAGTAAGCCATCGTCCCCGGGTAAAGGACTAAGAAACTCGTTCTTCGTCTTCGTCGTACTGTTTTCAATCTTCATAGCTGGCCGAATTTTTACGATTGTCGATCGCGCCGACAAGCTAGATGAGTCGCAGAACGCGATTGCGTTCGTCTATTCCGTTGCGATTATCGCGGGACTCGCCCTCTTGATCTTTTTGGGGATGATCCTCTACGGCACGCGCCTTAATCGAAGAGTGCGCGAGCTCTCGGAAGTACAACCCAACAATCTCGTGCTCAACGTCGACAAGAGGCATGGAACAGGCCTTTGGGAAGCGCTGCTGCAGCTCGGTGCGCCTAGATCGGAAAAGGCATCTATTCTCGCGATTGTCGCTAACGATCGCGGCTTAGAAGTCTATTCGGGACATCGACCATTGAAGCTGCTCGTGCAAATTCCGTGGCAAAACGTCACGTCAGTAGAAAAAGGAGAGTTCGCATTGGGTGTCCGGTCGATTCCGAGAATCGATATACAGGTAAGCACACCAGAAGGCGACCTCCAGCTTCCGATCGTGCCAAACCAATCAGGATGGGGGATCTTCAACTTTTCGAGCCGCGACCGGATCGTGGAATTGGTTCGACTGGTGGCTGAGTTGCGGAGCCGACAGACGCAACAGACGTAGCGAAAGCGACAGCTGCTCTGCATTGTCTTGGCCCTTGCCGGCTGCACGCGACTCCCGAACCTGGATGATGGCGCTGTGACCTACGATGCGAGTTCGGGCGCGGGGAACGCGGCTGCGCTATCGGGCGTCCTGGACTTCGATAATAGATGTGTTCGGCTCGAAACGGCACGATCCCTGTCTTCCCGGAAGACGAAATCTCTGGGGACGGAGAGTTCTGAGTCCTGAACGGGGTCACATACCACATGGGCGACACAATCGATGTTGGTGGCGGCGAAACGAGTCGGGACGTCTCGACCGCTGACGTCCCGGACCGTTGTGGCGACGGACCGCTTTGGGCGGTCGCCCCGAGCTAGTGAGACAATCAAGCATAATGGGCGCAGGCTTCACGTAGATGGGGGTGGCGCGCTCATCCACTCGATCGCATGTAGCCAGAACGAGAGCTGTCTCGTAACCTAACTGCCTCAAATCCCATGCTTTTCGAGTCATCGAACCGAGCAGCTCAATACCAAGGCGGAGCGGCGCTCGACCCCGTACTTTCGAACGCCGGGTCACTCAACGAGAGACCTACATGGCTCGCGTCGACCTGGTGGGTCACCTTCCCATCCGCGTCAGCCACTGCGGTATACCGACCCGCGAAGACCAGAATCGGCTGGTCGCCCGATTCGGTCAACCTGCCAACAACAGTTGTGTGGTCGCCCATTACTAGTACCCGATAAGAGATTTCTCCCTCGAACTCGGCGAGACTCTCCGTGCCAGACACAATGGTCACCCACCGTAAAGGAACCCGTCGTCATCCTGAATAGGCCCCGGGTCGACTACCCTGCCGGTCTGAACGATGAATGACACAAGGCTCCTATCGATTCGGCTGGTCAAAGCAAAGGGGTGCGACCCAGTATCTTGCGGACAGTGGGGACACGCTGCCGCTGAAAGAGTAGTTGCTAGCACTGGGACCAAAAGCACCGTCCATTGCCCCAGTCTTCAACTCCTAAGACGGTTCACAACCAACGGGTTACGAGAGGTCGTCAGATCGCAAAAACGGCTCACGGTTGACGCCCATCCGTCTGATCAGGGTATGGCCGTGCTCGGTCCGTTGAGTCGCTGGCTACCCAGTTGACGCTCGGACGACTACTGACCAGTCATCTGGGGCTGGTTCGGGTTCCTCACCGAGAGCCAGCCTGGCCGCCAGCGTCCCTTGGGCTCTCAGGTTTTGGGCAACCGAGCTCAGCTGGTGGAGAGCGGCCGCTCGTGAATCGTCCCATCCGCTTACAGAGAGAGTCTCGGGGACAGCGAGCTGTGCGCTTGTCGCAGCGCCCAGGACGCCGAGTGCCAGGTCATCGCTCATCGCCGCGATTGCATCGATAGGGTGCTCTAGGGCGAACATTCGCTCGGCGAGGGAGCGGGCTTCGCCCTCGTTGTTGGTTGCCGCGGCGCCTACAATCACGTCGTTCCAGTCAAGCCCCAGCGCTTCAATTGCATCCCTGTACCCGAGGAGGCGCTGCCTGGTCACGGGGAACCGCACGGCGTCGGGGTCGATGCCCGCAGCGAGCACTGTCTTTCGCGAGGAATCCAGGGGAAAGCTGAGGATTGCGGGGCGGTGGGCACCGGCGAAGGTCTTCATGCCCATTGCAAAGGCGGCCGCTCGGTTGTCGATGCTCACGAGCTTGAAGCCCGCGCGGGCAGGCCCACCATGGATGACCGCAGGCCGACCGCTTCCTGAAACTGCGTCGAGCACGGGGTCGTCGTCGGTCGTTGTCCATATTATGAATGCATCGACGGCGGCCTCGCTGACTCGGAGACTGTCTTCGGCGCCTCCGGCAGTGGGCACGATCAGCATTCCGTATCCTCGATCCGCACAGACCTCTGCGATGCCGGCCAGGAATGTGACGGCCTGAGGGTTGTCGAACGCGTAGGTGAGGTGCTCGCCCAGGATGACTCCAAGTGTGCGGGTACTGCCGTAGCGCAGGGACCGTGCCGCAGGATCAGGGCCCGCGTAACCCAACTCGGCGGCAGCCTGCAGCACCTTGTCCCGGCTCTCGGCCGAGACTCTGTCGGCGCGGTTGTACGTGTAGGAAACCGTCATCACCGACACTCCGGCTCGCGCGGCAACCTGGCTCATTGTGGGGCGACGCTGCGGGAGTGATTGCATAACCCCATTGTAACTGTGTAACGTCACACACATGTCTTCCGAAACGTTACCCGTGCGCAAACTGGTGTTCGCCGCGTATCTCGCTGCCGCTTCCTTCGGCTCTTTCTGGGGTGCGTGGGGAGCGAGCGTCCCTCGCCTTCGGATGCAAGCGGATGTCGACGATGGCCAATTGGGCCTCGCTCTTCTTTTCATTGGTGCCGGGGCACTGCCTGCCATGTTGGTCACCGGGCGGGCGTTGGACAAGTGGGGGCTCCGCTTCGCGGTGGCGGCGATCGTCGCCCTCGGTTTGGCCGGGTTCGGTGTGTCGCTGACCGCACACGGGTTCGTTGCCCTCTGTGTGGGGCTCGCCGTGGTTGGCCTGGCTAGTGGGGCCACCGATGTTGCCATGAACTCGATCGCCGGCCGTGCCGAGCAAGCGTCGGGGAGCGCAATCATCATGCGTTCAGGAGGCGTGTTCTCGAGCTTCGTCGTGCTGGCAAGTATCGCGACAGGACTCTCCTCCTGGATCGGAGCACCAGTATTCACCCCCTTCCTGGTCGTGGCTGTCCTGTCACTTATAGCCAGCGTGAGCGTTCTGCGCTCCCTCGCACCACAGGGCGCGGCTAACCCGGCTCGCACGGCCCCGTGGGCGGCTGAACCTAATTCCGGCCGCGGCCTACGCCTGCGCTACACGCCGCTCTTGCTTGTCGGCGTGTTGGGCGCACTCGCGTTCGCGAGTGAGAATGCCCACCAGAGCTGGGGTGCGGTCTTCCTCGAGGACCAGCTCGGCGCCGGCCCCGGGTTCAGCGCCGTCGGGCCAGCCGTCTTCGCCGGTGTCGTCGCCGTCACGCGGTTTGCCCTGGGGCGCATCCAACAGAGCAACGAGAGACCTATATTGATTCTGGGATCCCTTGCAGCGGCCACGGGCGCGCTGATTCTCGCTGCGTCCCCGACCGTTCCGATCGCCATCCTCGGGCTGATCGTGGCCGCGGCCGGCACAGCGGCACTGTACCCAACGATGCTCAGCCTCGTGTCCCGGGGGGTGGATGAGGCGTATCGCGGCAGAGCCACCGCCATTGTGACCACGGTTTCCTACATCGGATTTCTCCTCGGACCGGTCTACGTCGGCGTTTGGTCACAAGCGACGGGTTTGCGCGGCGCTATGGTCGCAGTCGCCGCACTCGGCGTCGTCCTGTCAGCCCTGTCCTTACCCCTGCTCCACCTGTCCGGGTACGCCCGTCGGAAGAAACTCAGAGTGCGGCTCAAGAACTAGGCCAGAGGGGCGGGCTCGCAGTGAAGCCTCCCGCAGTGGCGACGCGTCGAAACGCGTGGCCGTCTCCGCTATCCCTCGCTCGGTGCATTCCACGCTAACTGGGAGTTCCCCCGCTGCGGCGTCGGCCAGATCCAAAAGTCCTGTTTTCACGAATGCATGAAGCATCTGGACTTTAACGGTAAGTGTCTCGAAACCTACTCGTCGCTTAACCCATGTGTTACGCGACACGTAGGGCCCCGTGGACTTTGGTCTCATGAAGGTAGGGTTCTGCCGAGCGACATATGAGTGCCCGTCTACATGTCGCGTACGCGGAACCGGGCCCACGAATCGGGTGCGAAGCCGGGGCGGCCTGGTACGTCCTGATGATCCAGCGTCCATCCCTCATCTAACTCGGAAGCGATAGCCCGCCAGAATGCGGCGGCAGGAAAGTTCACGTCCTGAAACGCGACGGCCCATCGCCCGGGATACTGACTGACAATTGCCCGCACGGCAGTTCGCCCGTGACCAGCTCTGCGCGCGCCGTGGACGAGGAAGAAGCTGCTCAGAATCCTTTCCGTGGATTCGGTGCCGCGCACGATAGCCAGGCCGATAGGCGCGCCACCCAGCCTGAGGACGAAGCCGGCCCATTCCGGATTGCTGAGGGCGGCATCGAGCCGCTCTTGTCGAAAGCGGCCGTCATTGTTCGGGAGCACTCCGGAGTGGGCGGACATTTCGTGCCGGAACATGGTCCAAAGTCGTTCGAGAGTGGGCCGATCGCCCTCGTGCGCCAGAGACACGGTGGCAGGGCCTGGCTGAGAAGTGGTCATACTAAAAAACCTCCACCTGGCGGGGCGGAGGATTCGGTACTGGGTAATTCTATCGCGCCTCGACTAAGTGCCTGTGCGGCCTCACGTTGGGTCTCACCCGCAGGAGCGTCTCGTAACCTGAGTGCTTCAAAACCCATGAGTAATGAGACGGCCGGCAGCACCCCTTCTGGCGACTGCAACGTCGGGGCTGCGGCCCGAAACACTGCCGACCCACTGTGCTGATAGCCTCGCCCCATCTGACGGATGGAGAGCACCTAATGCAAACGAGCACTTTTCTCCTTTTCATGGCAGCCTGCCTACCCTTAGCCCTGGCACCTGGCCCCTCTGTCGCGTTCATCCTGACCACCACGCTGAGCTCGGGGCGTCGAGCGGGACTGAGCGGAGTCGCGGGTGTCGAGCTGGGATACGTCGCGCACGTCTTGGCAGCGGTCATCGGCATCTCCGCGGTTATCGCCGCCAGCGCGACGGCTTTCACCGTTGTCAAGGTCGTGGGGGCGGGCTATTTGATCTGGTTGGGCATTCAAGCATGGCGCTCTCGCAATAACACGTTGCTCGCGGACCTCGCGGCCGCCGGTGGAAGGGTCCAACCCGCGAAGGCCTTCCAACGCGGCCTGCTCGTCGGGGTGCTCAATCCCAAAACAGCTGTGTTCTTCCTTTCGTTCTTGCCACCGTTCGTGCAGGAAGGTGCCGGCCCAGCCTGGGTGCAGATGAGCGTCCTCGGATTAATCTTCATCGCAATGGCATCGCTCCCAGACCTGATCTGGGCTCTAACCGGCAGCGGAGTCCGACGTCTCCTACCTGGCTTCAAAATGAAGACCATGGAGCGCTTTTCTGGAACTGTCTTATTCGGGCTAGCGGCATATTCGCTCACTGCGCGCCGCGCCTAAAGCCACGAGCCGGCCGCTTCTCCTGGGCCTCGACCAAACCGCGGCCCCGGCGAGCTGTGCAAACGAGTATCAAGATTCGTGCAGCCGTGCACGGAAAACGACACTGGTCGAAGCGATCCAACATGGTGTGTGTCTCGTAACCTAGCTGCCTCATATCCCATTGGTTACGAGACTAGGCATCGCCTGTTCTGCCACCCGGGGGCCTGGATGGTGGCGCGACCTGACTTCTGCCGCACAGGGAGAATTTTTGGGGATCAATCAGGTGTTCGTGCTGCCATGATGAGGTCATGGAGAAGCAGCTCTTGAACAGACGCACAGCCTTTTTTCTGATAGCGACCGCCTCATTCGCGCTATTGTCCGGCTGTAGCGCCCAGGCGAGCGCCAACGTGACGGCGTTCGATCGACCCCAGGCCGAGACGGACAAGCTCCCTGCCGGCCCTGCAGCCACGATCCCGAGCTCCTCTCGCCTTTTGTTTGAAGAGGAGAGCGCTCGGTACTTCGCTTCCGAATCACCTGTGGATGGAGAAGTCTGTTTGACCATCCACGTCTCTGATGAAGCTTGGGTGCAAAGTTGTTCCACCTCGCTACCAATTACCCTTTTTGTGGATGGCGGCCGTGAAGCTCAGTTGAATGCCGAGTCAGACTTTCCGTCGTCAGACGAGTGGGACCAGGTAGCAGACAACCTCGCACTGAAGAAGTAGGGCTCCACAGTCGCCCCTTGCCGACCAGAAGGAGGTCGAGACACGTCTCGAATACGCAGGGGCGGATGACTTGGCGGAAGTCGGATGGATGCCTGGCAGACCGGCTATTCGCAGCGGGGAACTGGGCGCCAAGCAGCTCACCCAAAGCATCCATCTACATGCGACGTGGCGCGTAACTTCAATGTGTTGAAACCTATGGGATATGCGGCACCAGAAACCGTCTGAATCGTCGTTGATTGGCTCGGACAGCCAGAATCGTTCGTGCTTGGGTTGCTCCTGTTGCGCAGTACGATTCCCCCGTGAAGAGAACACCCGTTGGCATGCGAACCCCCGCAGCATCGCTCTTCATTGCGTGGCTGATACACGATGCGGAGGAAGCGTTCACGTTCCCGGCTACATCAAGGATCATCGCCGCGCGGTTGGGATCCTCCCGCATTCTGGTAACTCCGGCCCAGTCCGCGATCGCCATTGCTTTAATGGGCTTGCTCGTCGGAGGGGCGTGCGCTCGGGGTATACAGACCAACGGCAAGTCACGACTGTATCGCGCTGTCACAGCGGGCTTAGAAGCGCATGTGGCCACCCACGTCCTGGCCTCCGTTGTTCTCAAGCGATACACCGCCGGACTGGTTACCGCACCATTCGTAATGCTTCCCGGGGCCCGGATTTCCCGCGCCTCCCTCAGGCGCAGTGCCACGCCTCTCACCGCGGGCGACACCGCGCGAGGAGCTGCCCTGATGTTGAGCGCAGCTCTTGCATCTCATTTCTTCGCCAGACTTGCATGCCCCGGGTCCCGAACTTCATCGTGACTGTCACGGGACCACCACCCAACAGCGTTTGTCTCGTAACCTGAGCGCCTCGCAACCCATCGGATACGAGACGGTGGGAGCATTCCTGGAGCCGCGGCGGTTGAAGGTTCGACGCCCTAGAGCTTCGCAACGACCTATGCGAGTCCACACTCTTCAGGGAACCGCCGCTCACTCCGCGATTGACGGCCAGTCGGCTCGTGGACGTAGCTCTATTGGCATCGGGAATGGCAGCTCGAATTCGCGATCCTGTACGTCAGTGGCGCCCCAATCATCGCGCGTGACCCGGATCCCCTCAGGGGAGAGCTCGGCGATGCGAACCTGCAGCCATCGCCCATCAGGAAGCTGAAGTTCGAAGGGATCGGCGAGAAACCCCAATCCAATTTCGTCAAGCGTTTCTTCGGCGGTGAGCCAGTCCACAACAGCAGAGCGTTCTCGGCCCAAAAGATCGACGACAACAAATCCCTCGCCGTCGGGTACCATCCATCCGATCAGTTCCCCGTCGCCGCCACGTCGATGTTCAATCCACTGCACAGGGTCCACCATGCCCATGAAGGTAGCAGGCCGCTGACAGCCGTCTCGTAACCTAGGTGCATCGCAACCCATGGGTTTCGAGACGTGACCGACGTTCCTCGAGACACGACGAGCGGCGGGCGACTTGTCTCGCATCCTGGCCCTACGGTGTTGGAGACGGATGGTGCTTCAGCCCCCTTCTGGGGGCGCTGTGGGGACTGCTCCTAGCGATGATCACCCGGTGCGCATCCGTGGTTGCCGGAATCAACGCGGCCGTGGGTTCAGGGGCTGGCTGGGGGACCGCGCACAGAAGCTGAGGCACGCACGTCTCATCCCGCGTGAGAAGAATAGCCCTTGTTGCGTCGTCCGGTTGAAACCGCCCAGCGGATACTTGGCGCTTTGAAAGCCTTGTGGGTGCGTGGTTGCGCTCCGGTGCTAGGGCCGAGCAGAGGTCAGCTGCGGAGCTCGCTGAGAGGGTTCTCGCTGCGTAAAATCTCTTCCAGCCCCGTCGCTAGTAGCCCTGCATTCGGGTCGAGTCTGCGCATCGTAAGGCCGATGTTCTTGAGCTTGAACCGAAGCCGTACGCTTTCGATGTAGACCCAGATTCCACAAGAGAGAATGATCACCGCCTCGACGGCGAAGGCGATCTTCAGGAGCCCTTGTACCGTCTGGAGCCCCTGAAAAGCAGAGAGCAATCCGGGGCCCGCAGGAATATCGACGGCCATATCAGTGATGTAGACGCCCGCCGACATCACAAGGACTGCGGTGATCGGGAGTAACAGACTCAGGGTGAGTCGTGACTTGCGGAGGGTCCATAGGCGGACCGCTTGCCCCCGCAGTGCCCTGATTTCCTTGTCTATTTCGGCCTGGCTTGCCTGCTTCTTCATGGGTCCTCCTCTCGGTGTGAGACTAATATCACGTAGTTGCGGCGCGATCAGTTAGAGGACCCCAACCTGTTGTCGGGGCCGGCTCCGGCGGCTACTTGGTAGACACAGGCATGCCGATACGAGCTGACGAGCTCTTCGAGGAGGCTGTTGGCCACCTCGGCGGGTCGTGGGGCCGGCAGGGTCGGTCGGTACTCGGCCGCGGAGGCGCCTCGTGCCGGGACACGTCGCGTCAATCAGGACGCCGCGTGGGCCTGTATTGCACGGCGACTGCCCCCGACCGGAACTCATGGCGGTCCACGAGTTCGAGCTGGATGTGCTCATGCAGGCCGGCGAGCAGCGTCGGTCCGTGTCCGGCAATGACTGGCTGCACAAGGAACTCGCACTCGTCGATCAGTCCCAGATTTGCCAGCGCCAGGGGGAGAGTGACGCCACCGACCCACAGGCCCTCGCCTGACTCCTGCTTGAGCCGCTGAACCGCTTGCCCCAAGTCGCCTTGGATCAGCTCGGCATTCCAATCGACCCCGCTGATCGTGCTCGACACGACGTACTTCTGCGCCCGGTCGATGGTCTTGGCAAACGGCTTCTGCCACTCATCCACCCAGTCAGGCCACGTGCCCGTGGCCGGCTTCCGCCACGCCGACGCCATCATCTCGTAGGTCACCCGGCCGAACAGCAGGGCATCGGCTCGCTCCAGCTGAGCAGTCCAGTAGCGCATCGACTCCTCGTCCGGGGGAGTCCTGCCTCGTGATGGCAGCAGCCGTCGAGCGTGACGTTGATCGAAATCGCACCCAGTATATTGCGCCGCCCGTGATGCGAACCAGACCGCCGACCGAGCGCACGACTAATCACCATCACCGTCCGGTGCGCGATCACTCGCGGCGGCCTCCGGGGGAGAGGTTGAGAGGGCTTGTGAGAGCGCTCAAGTCGGCTCACGGGGTCATCATTTACTCATATGATTCATCTCTATTTGACCCAAAACGATGACCTACAATTGGAACCAGCGAATCGCCTGGTTACCTGTAAACACAAGGGAATCCGAGGGTTTTCGGAGACATTCGGCAACGACCAAATTAAGGCCAGAACTTCAGCCGGGCGCCGGTTCAAGTCCGATCGCAGCTGATGCCACGTCGGCTGGTTCCGTGGCCTTCGCAAACCGGTGGCTCGTGAGATTCGCTCGATCCAACTCGCGCATTCTGTCCGCCCGAGGGACGAGCGCAACTCGCTGTGTCGGACGAACCTGAGCTTGCGCCCGCTGGACGATGCCGCCAGTGAGACAAGTTATCGAGACGGTGGCTACTCCTGGGGTGATTCGAGGGGCACCAAAGTGCTTTCGATTTCTACGTGGCCGTCAGGATTCCCACCGTCCCATGCAACCCGATAGACGAGGAAACCCTTCTCTTCCCACCGTTTGAGAATCGTGCCGGCCGCTCCGAGTGGGCCATGGTAGTCGAGGCAATCTACGCGGTCACCCTCGCTGAACTTGAACATCCTGGCCATTCAAACTTCCCTTTCTTGGGGGCTGTTCTCGATATCTGCGGTGACCTATGCCCATGCACGCTGATCGGATCGCGGGCAACCCAACGACCGGTGGATCGGAGCGATTAATCCGCTACCGCTGATTCTGCAGGGTCACTGGCGTAAGACCAAAGAAGCATGCACATGAGAAACGCCATCAAGCCGGTGAAGCTCAAGGCGATGCACGGGAAGAGAATTGAGCTTGAAACGTTGCTGGACCGGTCAACTACGACTGGCACCGCTCCGCAGATGAAGGCGCTCAGGCTTAGTAGCGGAGCCGCAGGGCCGAAGCGGAGAAAGTGCCATCTTCCTGCGAATCGCTGTAGTCCTGCATTCTTGCGTTGGGCATTCACTATCTGTGCGATCACCCACCACGTCAGCATGACCGGGACGATCAGGAGTGCAACTCCGCTTATGAGAGTGAACACGATGTCCACACTCAGAAGTCTCATGATTTCTCTCATCGACACTCCAAGGCCGGTTAGCTCCTGTTGGTTCCATGATCCCGCTATAGCGGTGGTGACGGGAAATCCTCGTCAAGGCGACGTATCGGCAGCTTAGACGGTTGCCGACCAGGATGTAGACAGCGGTGAAGGCCGCCCCTCGGTGGCTTCAGCGCCTCGATCGGAGGTCCAAAAAGCGGTTCAAATGGCCATCATTTACCCATCACTTTCAAATCCAGGGGACCCAATCTGACCGAGTACAATCGTAGGTAGCGAACCGCCCGGTTCCCTGTAAACACAAGGGAATCCGAGGGTTTCCGGACAATTTCGGCTCCAACCGAATTGAGGCTGTAGCCTTCAGGGGGTCGCTGGTTCAAAAGAAGCAAGTGCATGGCTCGGGTGCTCAGCGACTAGGTCCGGCTCAACGCTTCCTCATCGGCCGCAACATTCTTCTGCACGGCGAACTGGGTCCGGTGCAATTCCTCGTACCGCCCACCCACAGCCAGCAGTTCCTCGTGCGTACCGCGCTCCACGATCGAGCCGTCCTCAACCACGAGGATCAGGTCCGCGCTGCGGATGGTGGAGAGGCGGTGCGCGATCACCATCGCCGTCCGTCCCTCGAGCGCCTCGCTGAGCGCCGCCTGCACGGCGGCCTCAGACGTCGAGTCCAGCGCCGCTGTCGCCTCGTCGAGGATGACGACGCGCGGCTGGGCCAGCAGCAGCCTCGCGATGGTCATCCGCTGGCGCTCACCTCCGGACAGCCGGTAGCCCCGCTCTCCGACCATGGTGTCCAGCTGGTCCGGCAGGGACCGGATGAGCGGCTCGAGCCGCGCACGGCGGACGGCGTCCCACACCTCGTCGTCGGACGCCTCCGGCCTCGCGAGGCGCAGGTTGGAGAGGATGGTCTCGTGGAACAGGTGGCCGTCCTGCGTCACCATGCCCAGGCTGTGCCGCATGGAGGCGAAAGTGACATCGCGGACATCTGTCCCCGCGAGGCGCACGGCGCCGCTGTCGACGTCATACAGGCGCGAGAGGAGCTGCGCAATTGTGGACTTGCCGGCACCAGACGTACCAACGAGGGCAACGGTCTGCCCCGGCTCGATCCTGAAGGACACGCCGTGCAGCACCTCCTCGCCGCCGCGGGTGTCCAGCGTGGCAACCTCCTCGAGAGAGGCGAGGGACACCTTGTCCGCGGACGGGTAGGCGAAGCGGACGTTGTCGAACTCGACGGACACCTGGCCTTCGGGGACGGCGACGGCGTCGGGCTTCTCCTTGATGAGTGGGTCGAGGTCCAGCACCTCGAAGACGCGCTCGAAGCTGACCACCGCGCTCATGATCTCTACCCGTGCGTTTGCGAGGCTGGTGAGCGGCGCGTAGAGGCGGGTGAGGAGGAGCGCCAGCGTGACCACGTCACCGGTATTCAGCTGGCCGGCGAGTGCGAGGGAGCCGCCGAGCCCATACACGAGCGCGAGGGCGAGAGCGGAGACGAGCATCAGTGCGGTGAAGAAGACGAACTGCAGCATCGCGGTCCGGACCCCGATGTCGCGGACACGGGCGGCGCGGACGCGGAACTCCTCGGCCTCTTCGTCGGGCCGGCCGAACAGCTTGACGAGGGTGGCACCGGGCGCCGAGAAGCGCTCGGTCATCTGCGTACTCATGGCGGAATTGTGATCGGCGGCCTCGCGGCGCAGCGCGGCGAGGCGGCTGCCCATGCGGCGCGCGGGTACCAGGAAGATGGGGAGCATGATCACGGCGAGAACCGTCACGAGCCAGGACGTGCTGAGCATGACGATCAGGGTGAGGATCAGCGCCACGAGGTTCGTGACCACGCCGGACAGTGTGCCGCTGAAGGCCTGCTGAGCGCCGATCACATCGTTGTTGAGGCGGCTCACGAGGGCGCCCGTCCGCGTGCGGGTGAAGAACGCGATCGGCATCTTCTGCACGTGGTTGAAGACGGCGGTGCGGAGGTCCAGGATCACGCCTTCGCCGATCCGCGCCGAGTACCAGCGCGTCACGAGGGACACGGCGGCGTCGGCCACGGCCACGAGGGCGATGACGACGGCGAGCCAAACGATCGTGCTGACCGCACCCTGGGCGACGATGACGTCGACCACCTGGCCGGCGAGTACCGGCGTCGCGACCGCGAGGAAAGCTCCCACGGTGGAGAGGGTGATGAAGATCAGCAGCTTGGACCGGTAGGGCACCGCGAACGTCAAGATCCGCCGAACGGACTCACGGGAGAAGCCGTGCTTGCCGTCCCTGGCGGTAGAAATCTTGTACAGCGAGCTCCAGGCCGCGCCTTCCATGCTCATTGAGGTTCCTTCCGTGGGCAACAGTCCAGCTTAGATGGCGGCTTGCCCGAGCTCTGCGTGTTGGTGGGCGATGCCATCGCTGCGGGTGATGACCAGCCGGCGGGTGAAGAACCAGCGCCTCGACCCAAGCCGGTCAACGTCACGATGCCGAAATTTTGTGAGCTAGGCTACAAAACAGCTTGATGTTAGCGCTCACTTTGGGTCTGAGAGCCCACCTGTGTTGCATCCAAGTCCCATAGCCGGGAAGGCATGCGTCAGAGTGGACAGCTGCGATAGAGAATAACTCAGCACATTGCAATGTGCCGCGCTCCATGTCATCGCCGAGGACGCGCTCATTCGCACGACGGCATTGGCCCGAGACGACCGTCCCGGCCAGCCATCCTTCCTAGTGATCACCAGGGGCTGAAACCAGTTCCTCACTCGGAGTGAATCATGGACAATGAAAAAAAGATCGACAGCAAATTCATATACTTCTTCGGATCGTTCGGAGGCATCCTTTTCGGCTACGACATCGGAGTCATGACTGGAGCTCTGCCGTTCCTGCAAAGCGACTGGGGCCTTGACGATGCCGCCATCATCGGTTGGGTAACCTCTGGCGTAATGTTCGGCGCCATCTTTGGTGGCGCTCTGGCCGGACAGCTTTCCGATCGATTCGGACGGCGCAAGATGATTCTCGCCGCAGCGGTTGTCTTCATGCTCGGATCCATTCTCTGCGGCCTAGCGCCGCCGGATGGCGTCACCTATCTGGTCATCGCCAGAATTTTCTTGGGCCTGGCGGTCGGCGCGGCCTCCGCATCGGTTCCCGCGTACATGTCCGAGCTTGCACCCGCGCGGCTGCGTGGACGCTTGTCCGGCCTGAATCAGACAATGATCGTCTCCGGCATGCTGATCTCATACATCTTGGATTTCTCCCTGAAGGATCTGCCCGAAGCGTGGGCGTGGCGAGTGATGCTGGCGACGGCCGCGGTGCCGGCTGTGATTCTGTACTTGGGCGTGTTGCGGTTGCCCGAATCGCCGCGGTTTCTGGTGAAAGTCGGCAAGGAAGACGAGGCAGCCACGGTGCTTCGCTACATTCGCCGCCCCGACGAGGTCGATGCCGAGCTCAGATCGATCAAGGAAACGGCTCAAGTCGAGAAGAGGACGGCAGGCAACACCTCACTGGCAACGTTGTTCGACAGCAAGTACCGGTATCTCGTCATTGCGGGGGTCGGTGTCGCCGCGTTCCAGCAGCTCCAAGGTGCCAACGCGATCTTCTATTACATCCCTTTGATCGTGGAAAAAGCCACCGGCAATTCGGCAAGTTCGGCGCTGCTGTGGCCCATCATCCAGGGCGTGATCCTCGTGCTCGGCTCCTTGCTGTTCCTGGTGATCGCGGACAAGTTCAACCGACGCCTGTTGCTGACCGTGGGCGGCACGATCATGGGTGTGTCCTTCCTTCTGCCCGCGATACTCAATACGGTGATGGAGGACGCGAACCCGATGATGATCGTGGTGTTCTTGAGCATCTACGTGGCCGCCTATTCGTTCACGTGGGCCCCACTCACCTGGGTGATCGTTGGAGAGATCTTCCCAATGGCGATTCGCGGCAGGGCCTCTGGTATCGCATCGTCCTTCAATTGGATCGGATCGTTCGCTGTCGGTCTCTTGTTCCCGATCATGACCGCATTGATGAGCCAGGACGCGGTGTTCGCGATCTTCGGTGCCATCTGCATTCTTGGTGTCATCTTCATCCGGACTCGTGTTCCCGAAACTCGTGGCCGCACGCTGGAGGACATCGAAACCAAAAGTATTCCGACCCAGAATGTCTTCGCTTCTCAGGAGAGGAGCCGGTGAATCAGGTGACTCAGGTCAGCCACGATTCGCGGTCGGCGGAGCCCGCGAGAGTGCGGTCACGCACGGCGCGGACCTTCATACTGCATCCGCGTTCGCTCGCGCCGGATCGTTGCGGATCGGGGCGCGATCGAACATCTGCCACTCGTATTCGAAGAGGTAGTTGTGACTGTTGCCGCCCAGGTTCCATCGCTCGTTCGAGAACGACACCTTGATGAAGGATCGGTTGTCTCCCGGAGCTGGGATCGCAGGCGCCGTGTGGATGACGGACGAGTCCAGGCGCATGAGCACCCGGTCGCCGTAGGTCACCAGACGGATGTCGTCGTTGCTGCGGACCTGCTCCTCGAACTGTTCGGTCGAGCGGACGTGGTCGTCGCTGATCTGCTCGAATGGCCCCTCGGCGAACACGGTTGGGAAACGGTCAGTCCAGACGTAGTTGATGTCGGATTTGCCGAACGCGTCGGAGTGCCAGCCGGGTCGGTTCAGCGGGTTGCCCGGGGTGGCCCACCCGCGGCGCGCGGTGAGATAGATGTAGTCCCACCGATTGTTCCGCTCCTCCTCGATCGCGATCGCGCGTGCGATCATCTCCGATGCGAACCCTAGCCGGCGGGGAACGCGCACGTCCCAGACCCCGTTCCCTTCCGGCATTCGGATCGGGAGATACATGTAGTGCATGTACTCCTCGAACTCCGGCTCGAAAACCCCCACGATCTCAGGAGGGTGTCCGTACACGTTCACAGGACGCCTCCGTGCTCACGTGGCGCTCGCACCCGTCCACCATTCGCCGTCCCACACTCAACCTCCCGGCCGGGTTCCTCGCTTCGTACGTACCAGCCAGCGCGAATCTCCATGCACCAAGACTGGCAGAGGCCGATGGCTTCATAGCGACTCCGACCATCCCCGCTTCAGGGGGTGGGCCGCCTATGATCGGTGGACTAGACCAGGCGCACCCGACAGCACACTGCGCGCCGCCAGAACGGGCTTGCTGGCAACCCCTCGGCCCGCATTGGGAGAAGGCGCTGCTCACACTCGAACACTGATCGTCATGACGACGCGGCCTAGCTACCGTGGTCTGTGAGAAGGAAGTCACAAGTGCGCTTAATTCCCCCTCGACTATGTGCTGACGGTCAAGGGCCCCTCATCAGGGGTGGGGATCTCGAAGTTATCGAAGTAGGCGGCCGCCAAATGATCGGGCAGCTGAACGTCATTCGCTTCTTGTCCCGCTCGAGCACAGACACGAGCCAGGACCACACTTCGTGGCGTCGCGAAATAGAACGTCTCCGGCTCGACACTCAACGGACGGATGATGGCACGGTATTCCTCGCGCATGCGCCGCGACCAAAAGGAATAATCCAGCACCACATCTGAGCGGGTCATCACGAGGTCGAGAAGCTTCTGCACCAGGTGGCTTTCGATCTCGCGCCTGACATCCTCGGCCAAGGGTTGGGAACGAATTCCCAGGCGCCAAGCCTCCTCGTCGAAGGACAGCCGTGACATGCCGCCGGACTCTAGTTGGCGAGCAACCGTGGACTTGCCCGACCCAGCCGGGCCACACATGAAGATGACACGGGTCATGCCGTCGATCCTATGTCGTCCACCCCACTCCTCAGAGGCGCAATACGTCCGAGCGCCTAGGCGAGCCAGTGCCGCGGCCGATTGAGGACAGCCGGCAGGACGGTAGTGTCGTCGCCCTGAGCTGCATCGACTTGTAATTGTGTGAGAAACAGAGCACTCGATAGGTCCGCACCCTCGAGCCGCGCGTCGCGCAAATCCGCACCGAGCAAGTCGACCCCCGCCAGATCGCCTCGTCGAAGATCCGCGGCGATGAGGTAGGCGCCGCGGAGATCAGCTCCGCACAGACGAATCGATCGCAAGTCGCGGCCGACCAGGTCCGCTGACGGATGCAGGTCGTCGCTCACGTCGGCTTCGGCACCGGCGGCATAGCCGCCGCGCGCCTCCTCGCTCACATCGATCAACGCTTGCCGGACCTCTAAGCGAATCCGATCGACATCAGTCGCGAGTATCTCTGACGCATCGCCGTCCAGGGCTCGCAGGATTTCGCGTCGAAGTTGGGCCACCGGCCCTGAGAGCTCCGAGGCGGTTGCCCGTTCGGCGGCTTCGGCGAGGTACCAGAGCATCTCGTGCAGCTGCCGGACGACGGCAAAAGTACTGAACATCTCGGCGCTCGTGTCGGTGCGTTCCCTCCAGCTTGTTCCGCCAAACAGTTTCTGCGACACGTATTGGCCCGCACCGAAGCAATCGAATACGGTGCACCCGCGAAAGCCTCGTGCTCTCAAGGAGTGGTGGATGGAGCAGGAAAAATCGTCTGCCAAATTCAGGCACGGGGTTCCCGCCGGCTTGTTGATCGGAAAGTCGGCGGACCTTTGAAAGCCGAAAGCTGTGCAGCAAAGTGCGAAGCAGTCAGCGCAATTCGCGCGGAGGGTTGAGCGGTCGTCAGTGCTCGCGTCGGAAGAGTCGGTGGACGTCATGAGTGAACGGTCTTTCTAAGGTGGTTTCGAGAGGGGGCCAGGGTGCAGGGGAACTCCGCAAGGAGCTCCCCTTCCGGGCGCACGAAATCACCGTCCCTCGTTCGAGGAGCGAACTGGTGTCGCTGAAAGGGCTCTGGGTCACAGAGAGAAAGAAAGTATCACTGAGGACAGGCTAACGCGTTGCGCCCTTGGCGGAGACGCGGACGCCGGTAAGCCGATCGTCCATGACGGGCTGCTGCATCGAATGGGGACATATGACAAGCCCGCTTGACACAAACCAGATAGTAAAGCACGCTTGTCATATGGAATCCCAGGTAAGAGCAAGGCGTCAAGCCGCTGGCCTCTCCCAGGCCGCCCTTGGCGAAGCCTTGGGGGTTTCTCGTCAGACCATCAACGCCATCGAAACAGGGCGTTACGATCCGTCGCTAAGTCTTGCCGTTCGCGTAGCCCGTTTCTTCGAGTCCACCGTTGAGGAAGTGTTCCACATTGAATCCCACTAAGCGCTTGCCCATCTCGACCGTCAATATCGCCTTGGCCTTCACGCTCTTCGCGGGGGCGATCGCGACCGCTCTCACACACAACTGGTTCGCCGCGTTTGTCTTCGTCGCCGGCGGCGCCGCGGGCCTCGGTGCTGCGCTTTACGCGCGCCGCCCGGAGTCTCGCGACATCACCCGGCTGAACGCCATCGAGTACCGAGACGAACGAGACCGCCTCCTGGCCAAGCAGGGGTTTGCCGCTGTCGGTGCCGCTGCCTTGATCCTCTCCTTCCTTGAGTTTGTGCTGGCCCTGGTTTTCAACCAGCTGGTTGCACTGGCCGCCGCACATGTGGTCGCCTTGTGCATCGTGTGGGGCATGGCCAACTCGATCGCCGTGCGGCGCAGTTAGACGCTGCCGAGGCGGTCAAGTCGGCACGCAGCGGGTCCTTAGACCCTCTCGCCACGGCGAATTCTCGTGAAAGAGTGCAGTTGCAACTCTTTACCGTCTGACCGCAGGCGTATCTGCGAGAGGGAATCCATGGCCGTCCCGAGCTCCAAGACAGACCTTGTGGCCGCGATCGGCACCACGTTCGCCCAGCTCGAAGCCGATCTCGATCGGATCCCACCGTCGCTCGTCTACGACCAGGTCCTTCCGGGGCATGCGAAAAACACCATGATGAGTCCTGCTGAACTGGTTTCCTACCTGATCGGCTGGAACGAGCAGGTCGCCACCTGGCACGCACGCCGCGCAGCCGGGCTACCCGATGAGCTGCCCGCCGCCGGCCTTAAATGGAACCAGCTTGGCTTGCTCGCCCAGCGCTACTACGACGCCTACCGCGACGAAACGTGGGACGAGCTCAGGGCCCACCTAGTCGGTGCCAAGGACAATCTCCTGGCACTCATCGAGGACTACACCGACGCCGAGCTGTACGGGCGCCCGTGGTACGGCAAATGGACCATGGGACGCATGATTTCGCTGAACTCATCCTCGCCCTACGTGAACGCCCGCGGACGCCTTCGTGCTTGGCTCCGGGCTGCACCCCTCACGCCCCCGAGCTAGGCGCCGGGCTCCTGCTTGGGCCGTTGAAACGCTTGTCCCAAGTCACAATGCACCAGCTCGGCATCAAATCCGGGGAGCGATACTACTGTGGCCGTATGTCTACAATCGATCCGCTGCCCGACCACCCCGCTCCGGATAACCCGTCCGGGAAGCTGATTCTCTTGCGCCACGGGGAGACGGAGTGGTCGAAGAGCGGCAAACACACTGGGCTCACGGATGTTCCGCTCACGGCCCGGGGAGAGGAACTTGCCCGCGGCGCGGGCAGGTTGGTGGCCGACTACGATTTCTCGCTCGTGCTGACGTCGCCGCTGCAGCGTGCGCGACGCACTGCCGAGCTCGCGGGCCTGCATGCCGATGTCGATCCGCTACTCGTCGAATGGGACTACGGCGGGTACGAGGGGCGCACGACGCGCGACATCCGCAGCGAGCTCGGCTACAACTGGAGCGCATTCACCCACGGCGTGATTCGTGGTGACACGCCCGGTGAGACGGTCGAGGAGGTCGCCGCCCGCGCATCGCGGGTGCTCACGCGGGTACTGCCTGCGATGGTGGAGGGAGATGTCGCCCTGATCGCGCACGGCCATTTCCTGCGCATCCTGACCGCCGTGTACCTGAGATTGGCCCCTCGATTCGGTGCTCAAATCACGCTGGATGCTGGATCGGTCTCCGTGCTCAGCTACTACCGCGAGCAGCCGGCCATCTTGTCGTGGAACTACGGAGCCGAACTGCCCATGGAGCCATCGGAGTCCTAGCACGTTCCACCGAATCCACTGGTTGGGAACCGGTTTCCCGTTTGGGGGGCATGTTCGCCATACTTGCCAGATGGATTCTGTGAACGAGTGGCTGCTGACCTGGGGCGACAACCTGTGGACCTGGATCGTGTTGCCGGTCGTGGTGGGCCTGGGGATCTACTTCACCGTCCGCTCAGGGGTGGTGCAGTTCCGGCTCATTCCGGACATGTTCCGGACGCTGACCGATAAGACGCCCCAGACGGCGGCGGGTGAGCCGCAGTCGATCTCGGCATTCCAGGCCTTCACAATCTCGGCGGCGTCGCGAGTGGGGGTCGGCAATATCGCCGGTGTCGGCACGGCGATCGCGGTCGGAGGACCCGGGGCGGTGTTCTGGATGTGGATGATGGCGTTCGTTGGGGGAGCGTCGAGCTTCATCGAGTCCTCGCTGGCACAACTCTTCAAGGTGCGGGACGCCGAGGGCTTTCGCGGTGGGCCCGCCTATTACATGGAACGTGGACTCAAGGCCCGCTGGCTGGGCGTGTGGTTCGCGGTCATCCTCATCGTCTGTTTCCCATTCGCGTTCAGCTCGTTGCAGGCCAACACGATCTCGGCGACGGTGACCGCGAGCATCGGCGGGGATGTGCCCTGGCTGCCGTGGGCGATCGGCGTGGGGATCGCGGTACTGACCGGCCTCGTCGTCTTCGGTGGAGTCAGGCGGATCGCCCACGTCACCCAGGTGCTCGTGCCCATCATGGCGCTCGCGTATCTGCTGCTCGGGCTCGTGGTGGTGGCTCTGCATCTCGACCGAGTCGGCCCGGTCTTCGCCGAGATCTTCACGTCGGCGTGGGGGTTCAACGAGGTCGTCGGTGCCGCGTTCGGGTACATCATCCTCACCGGTGTCAAGCGCGGCATGTTTTCCAACGAGGCGGGCCTGGGGTCTGCGCCGAACGCGGCGGCGAGTGCCGCGGTCACCCATCCTGTGAAGCAGGGACTCGTGCAGACCCTCGGGGTCTACTTCGATACCTTCCTGGTGTGCTCCATCACGGCGTTCATCATCCTCGTGTCGGTACCCGACCTGGCGGGAGCAGAACGAGGGATCGGTCTCACTCAGGGCGCGCTGGTGGGCACTCTGGGCGCGTGGTCGAACATCGCGCTGAGTGTGATCATCTTCATGCTGGCGTTCTCCTCGATCCTCGGCAATTACTACTACGGCCAGTCGAACATCCAATTCATCACCAAGCGGCGCGGGGTGCTCACCGCGTACCGAGTGCTCGTCGTGGGCGCGGTGCTCGTGGGATCGGTATCGGGCGCCGACCTGATCTGGAACTTCGCGGACGGCGTCATGGGACTCATGGCACTCACGAATCTCATCGCCATCGGCCTGCTCTCCGGCATCGCGTTCCGGTTGCTCAAGGACTACACCCGCCAACGACGAGAAGGCCGCGACCCGGTGTTCACCCGCGCGCTCTTTCCCGACGTGGCCGGCATCGAATGCTGGGAGGACGAGTTCAGCGTCACCGGTCCGATCCGCGTGTACCCGACCGGCGGCCAGACCACCAAGCGCCGCGACGGCATCCGCACGCCGCGATAGAGCCTGTGCGCCTCGTCAGCGCACGCGCTGGGCGGAGAACTGCATGCGCGGATGAGCGTAGAAGCTTTGCGCCTGCACGAGCTGCAGTTCTCGCTCGCCCGACTGATACGTCAGCTCGATGAGATCGAACACGCTGGACGCGGTCCGTTCCAGCGCCACAGCCGCATCACCTGTCGCGCGGTAGTGCGCCGAGAAGAGTGCCGCGGTGACGTCACCCGATCCGTTCGCTTTGAAAGGCAAATGGGGAGTCTGCACGACCCACGCGCCCGCAGCATCCACTGCGAGCATCTCGATGGTGCCGGCCTCGCGGTCGGGCCGCTCCACACTCGTCACGAGCACGGTGCTCGGTCCCATGGCCCGGGCGAGGTCGACGGAGTCGAGGGTCGAGTCCATCGTCGATGGCTCGGTGCCGGTGAGGAATCCCAACTCGAACTGGTTCGGAGTGATGATGTCGGCCACGGGGACCACACGATCCCGCAGGAGGTGGGGGATCTCGGGCGCCACGAAGCACCCGGACTTCGCGTTGCCCATCACGGGGTCACACGCGTAGATGGCCGAGGGGTTCGCCGCTTTCACCCGCTGCACCGCATCCACGATGACGTCGCCGATCCCGGTGCCGCCTTGGTATCCCGAGAGCACCACGTCGATCTGGGGGAGCACGCCACGTTCCTCGATGCCGAGGATCACATCATGCACATCCTCGGGTGTGATGAGGGATCCGCGCCACGCGCCATACCCCGTGTGGTTGGAGAAGTTCACTGTGTTGACCGGGAGTACTTCGACCCCGATGCGCTGAAGTGGGAACACGGCCGCTGAGTTGCCAACGTGGCCGTGCGCGACGGCCGACTGAATCGAGAGAATCTTCACAACGTCAATCTTCCTCCCTTCGAACAGTCCGGGCCGCCGGGGAGCTCGTCGGTATGGCCGTTGATGGGAGGACTATCATCGCGCCATGGACAGTGAGGGCTCTGGCACGAGCGACGATCAACCAGCGACGGGCACGTCGGCACACGACGAGTCCGCCTGGACACTCCCGGATGCCATGACAGGCCGGGCCAGCCCCGCCAAAGCGGTGGTCGGCGACAAACCTGTGTTCGCTTACATCGCCAGCTTGCCGCAGCCACAGCGCGGCATAGCCGAAGCAGTCGACGCGCTGGCGGCCACGACGCTGCCCAACCTCCAGCGCTCCGTGAAGTGGGGCATGGCGTACTACGGCGTCGGCGACGGCTGGTGCTTCAGCTCCGGTGGCTTCGCCGGCCATGTGAAGCTCATGTTCATCAATGGCGCGGCGCTCGAGCCGGTACCGCCGGTGACGCCGGTAGGGATGGGCAAGTCAACGCGGGGTGTGGAACTCGAGACCGTGGACGACCTCGACGAACACCAGATCGCGGCCTGGATGACACAAGTCACGTCGGTGCCGGGTCTGGGAGGCAAGAAGACTCACATTCCCAGCCCCGACGAGCCGTCCGTCCCGGAGCTCGAGGCCGACCAGACCATCGCGCCGCGTCCGGAGGAGGAGATCGCCGACGCTCTGCGGGCCGAGCCAGACCTTGAGGATCACAGCGAGCATCGAGTGAAGACACCCCCGGTTTCGGAGCGAAAGAGCCTGGATTGATCCTGGGGCTTGCACGACGCCCGCCCGCCGCAGGGAGGGGCCCCTAACCGAACGGAACTGCGCCGACGAGCACGCCGACGAGCAGCATCACCAGCGACACCACGCACGCTCGCCAGAGCACCTTCTTGTGGTGGTCGCCGAGGTTGACGTTGGCGAGCGAGACGAGCAGCAGGATGGCCGGCACCAGCGGGCTCTGCAGGTGAACAGGCTGACCGATGATCGAGGCGCGGGCCATCTCCACCGGGTCGATGCCGTAGGTCGCCGCGCTCTCGGCGAGCACGGGGAGGATGCCGAAGTAGAACGCGTCGTTGGACATGAAGAAGGTCATCGGAATGGAGAGCACTCCGGTGATGACCGCCAGGTACTCACCCATCGAGGCCGGCACGACCTGCACGACCCAGTCGGCCATGGCCGTCACCATTCCGGTGCCGTTCAGCACACCGACGAGAACGCCGGCGGCGAGCACCATCGAGACGACGCCGACGATGCTGGGGGCGTGCGCGACGATCTCGTCGGCCTGGCTGCGGAGCTTCGGAAAGTTGATCATCAGGGCCACGCCGGTGCCGACCATGAAGATGTAGGCCAGCGGCATGACATCCAGCACGAGCAGCACCATGACGGCGACAGTCAACGCGAAGTTCACCCAGATCAGCTTGGGCCGCAGCGTCGGGCGGTCCGCGCTCAGCATGGTGTCGGCCATCGCCGTGTCGCGCTCGTCCTCCATCGTCAGCTGCTTGGCCAGGGTCGCCCGGCCCGCCGGCATCCGCTGGCCCGGTCGCACCGTCAGGATGCCCGTGGTATCGAGTGTTGCGGCCGCTCCGGGCCGCACGTCTGTGCCGCGCACGATGCGGTTGCCGCCGAAGATACCGCGCAAGAAGGTCGGTGACGCCGTCGGTGCGGCATCCGCCTGCGCTGCGGGGGAGTACTCGAGCGAGCCGATGCGCTTGCGCTCGGCCAGCCCCAGGAACCAGGCGAACGCCAGCGCGATGATGAGGCCCGTCGCGAGGGAGGGCAGCATCGGCACGAAGATGTCGGTCGGTGACACGCCGAGAGCCGAGGCGGCCCGCACGGTGGGGCCACCCCACGGCACGATGTTGAGAGTGCCGTTCATCAGGCCGGCAACACAGGTGAGCACGACCGGGCTCATGCCCATCCGCAGGTAGATCGGCAGCATCGCCGAGGTGGTGATGATGAAGGTCGTCGACCCGTCGCCGTCGAGCGACACTGCGCCGGCCAGGATCGCCGTGCCCAGAACGACCTTGGCCGGGTCATTGCCGAGGAAGCGGGTGATGAACCGAATGAGTGGATCGAACAGCCCGACATCGATCATGATCCCGAAGAACATGATCGCGAACATGAGCAGCGCCGCCGTTGGAGCGAGATCCCCGATCGACTCGATGATCATGTCGCCGAGACCCAGACCGGCGCCGGCAAAGAGACCGAAAATCGTGGGGACGAGAATGAGGGCGACCATCGGCGTGAGCCGCCTGGTCATGATGAGCACCATGAAGGTGAGGATCATGGTGAATCCGAGGATGACAAGCACATCGACTCCTTTGTCTGAATTGTGCGGCCGAGTCGGGCGAATCCCACTCGGCGGTCATTGCCGAAGCGTATGACGATGAGTGTGAAGCTTAGGTAGGCCGCCGGCGCCACGCGCCGTAAGTCGCTTTGCTGCACGTATTGCGCATATCGTTAGTTCTGCGCATTGTGCTCGATGCGCCGCAAGGAGGCGAAGGTGCGGTTCTCGACGCAGATGCTGCTGTGGCAGCTCGCCTGCGTGACCGTCATCGTCGCGATCTGCACCGGTGTCTTCGTCGCCATCGGCGTGCAACAGCTCCGGGCCGAAGCCGAGACCTCCGCGCTGTCGATCGCACGCACGGTCGCCGCCGACTCCGATGTGCGCGCCGATGTCGCCCGCGCGTCTGCCGACACCGGAACGCCGACGAACGCGAGCCTCCGCGGCGGACCGCTCTCCGTTCTGGCGGCAGCCGCGGAGGCCAATACCGGCGCGCTGTTCATCGTGATCACCGATGATCACGGAATCCGGCTCGCACACCCCGATCCGCAGCTGCTCGGAGCGGAGGTCAGCACAAGCTTCGCCGAAGCTCTGGCCGGACGCGAGACGGTGTCCTGGGAAGCCGGCACCCTCGGCGAGTCCGCTCGCGCCAAAGTGCCGGTTCGCGACCCCGTCACCGATGAACCGACCGGTGAGGTGAGCGTCGGGTTCGCCCCGAGCAGTGTCTTCAAAGAGCTTCCCCTCCTGCTCGGGGGCGTCGCGCTGGCCGCCGTCGTTGCCCTGGCACTGGGCGCTGTCGTGTCGTTCGTCCTCCGCCGCCGCCTCGAGCACCTCACCCTCGGCCTTCAGCCCGAAGAGCTGTCCGCGCTGGTCCAGAACCAGGCTGCGGTGCTCGACGGCGTCGGGGAAGGGGTGCTCGCGTGGGGCCCGGACGACGTCGTGACCGTCGCCAACACAACGGCCGCGAGATTGCTGGGCATCCCCGACCTAGTCGGACGCCGGATCCACGACCTCGCCCTGCCCGGGCCGGTGATCGCTGCCCTGGCCGGGGAGCGGAAGCTGTCGGCGACGGGTGGCCGGGGACCGGATGCGGCCGAACCGGTCGTGCTCGCCAACCATGTGGTCTACATCGACACCCACCCGGTGTCGCACGCGAATCGGGACCTGGGCCTGATCGCGGTGATCCGCGACCGGACCGACGTCGTGACCCTCACGGATCGCCTCGAAACCGTGGCGTCGATGACGGATGCTCTTCGGGTGCAGCGCCACGAGTTCGCGAACCGGCTGCACGTGACGGCCGGTCTGATGGATGCGGGCCGCGTGCCCGACGCACGGGACTACCTCGACGACGTGTTGGAGGCGTCCCGCACCGCCGGCGGTCCGTCCACCGGTGAGCACCTGACCGAGCCCTTCCTGGTGTCGCTTCTGGAAGCGAAGACCGCGCAAGCCGGTGAACGGGGCGTGCACCTGACCGTGGGGGCGGACTCGCTGGTGCGGGGAGTCGTCTCTCTGCCCGAGGATGTGGCCACCGTGCTCGCCAACCTCGTGGACAACGCCGTGAGCGCGGCTGTGTACGGTCAGCAGCCGCGCTGGGTAGACGTGGAGTTGCTCGACGACGCCGACACTCTCGTCATGACGGTGTCCGACTCCGGGCAGGGGGTGGCGAACGGCGCTCGCGTGTTCAGCGACGTTCCGCGAACCGACCTCGACCCGGACGCGGTGCATGGGCGGGGCATCGGTCTGCCGTTGGTCCGCGACATCGCCGCGCGTCTCGGCGGAGAGGTATGGCTTGCCGACGCCGGCGGTCACGACGGAAGCGGTGCCGTGTTCTGCGCCCGACTGCCCGGGGTCATGCGGGCACCGACCCGCCCCCGACAAGGAGAAGACTGATGCCCGATACGATTCACGTGCTCGTCGTCGACGACGACTTCCATGTCGGTGGCCTTCATCGCGACATCGTCGCGGCGCGCCCCGGCTATACCGCTCTTGAACCAGTGCGGGGAGTGCGCGCCGCCCGCGCGGCGATGCGTGATTTTCGGCCCGACCTCGTCCTCTGCGACGTTTACCTCCCCGACGGCGAAGGCATCGCCTTCGTCGCCGAGATCGACGTCGACGCGGTCATGATCAGTGCGGCGTCCGATGGCGCCACCGTCCGCCGTGCGTTCCGCGCGGGGGCGTTGGACTACCTCATCAAACCGTTCGAGCCCGCCAGGCTGAACGAGCGGCTGGATGCCTATCGCCGGTTTCGCAACCTGGTGGCAGAAGACCGCCAACTTGACCAGGACGCCATCGAACGGGCTCAGCGGGTGCTGCATGGCCGGGACGGGGGAGTGGCCTCCACCTCGCGTTCCACCACCGAGAAGCTGATTATTGAAATGCTCCAGGACGGCGAATCGTCCTCCAGCGTGATCGCCGGTCGCGCCGGTCTGTCTCGCGCGACGGCGCAGAGGCACCTCGCGGCGCTGGCAACCCGCGGTGAAGTCGAAGTGACCCTCCGCTACGGGTCGACGGGGCGCCCCGAGCACCAGTACAGCGTCCGACGCTGACCGTAGCGTTCGCAGGTCCGGTAGGGTGACGTTGTTCGTGAGTCCTGGGGAGGCCCGATGCGTCGTCGTCAAATTGTCATCGCAGCATCAGCACTGGTGGGTGCGCTGGCCATGTCCGGTTGCACCGGCTCTGAAACGGCCCCTTCCGCGGCGCAGCCCTCCGCGACATCCACTACCGACACCATGACGTGTACCGGGTTCAATGACGTTCTGACGATTACCTCGAACGCCGATGCTGGACTTCGCGACGGTCGGATTGCGGCCCAGGAACAAGAAGGTTGGTACCGGCTTGCCACGCGGGTACTGGATGGCGTGCCCACCAGCGGAGATGGCGCGGTCAGCGAAGCGGCCGACGCGCTGAAGAACGTTGCGCCGGCGATCGACCTAGGTGCCATGGGAACATCTGGAATCGGGTCCGCGGAATGGGTCAGTGCTCTCGAGGACATGTCGGACGCCTGCTCAGAGGCGAATGCCGAGACGGCCGTGGAGATGTTCACCGGCGGCTAGGCAAGCACTGGTCGATATTCCTGACACATCCGACAGGAAAAAAATTCTCGCACGGGTGTTGGACCTCGCGGCCGAAATCGAAGCGGACCGTCCGATCCGGCTCAGCAGGCCCGAGTGGTTGCGGGATTCGTTTTCGTCGCATATCATACAATCAAATGGTTGTATTAGAGTATTCCGATCAGGACGTAAACCGCCTCTTCCGCGCCCTCGCGGACGCGACGCGGCGGGATATCGTGCGGCGCACGCTGGTCGCCGATGTCTCGGTATCGCAGTTGGCGGATTCCTATGAAATGTCGTTCGCGGCAGTTCAGAAGCACGTTGCAGTGTTGGAGGAGGCCAGGCTCGTGACCAAAGAACCGCGTGGTCGTGAGCGGAGGGTGCGGGGAAACCCCGACCGCATCCGCGAGGCGCAGCGCCTGCTCGACCGCTTCGAAGACCTCTGGCGGTCGCGCATCGACCGCCTCGACATCCTGCTCGCTGAAGACGACCCGGCTCCACCCGACACCTAAACGAAGGGAACATCATGCCCGTCACCACTGTCGAGAAAGACCTCGACCAGCTCACCATCACAATCGTCGCCGACTTCACGGCCCCACTCCGCCGGCTCTGGGATGCCTACACCGACCCGCGCCAGATCGAGCGGTTCTGGGGTCCACCGACCTATCCGGCCACGTTCCTCCGGCACGACGCCGTGGCCGGCGGACGCAGCGTCTATGCCATGACCGGGCCAGAAGGCGACGTGCACTACGGCTGCTGGGACTGGACCTCGGCCGACGCTCCGCACACGTTCGAGGTGCTCGACAGGTTCTCGGATGCGGCAGGAGTGCCGAACCCCGACCTCCCGACCACCCGGATGGACTTCGCGTTCGAGGAGACCAGCAGCGGCAGCCGCCTAACGACGACGTCGCGCTTCGACTCGCTCGAGCAGATGCAGCAGCTCATCGAAATGGGCATGCTCGAGGGCACCCGCGAGGCCATGGCCCAGATCGACCAGGTGCTGGCCGACCTGGCATCCTTCGCCGCCGAGTGCGGGGCGCAGGCGCAGATACTCAGCGACACCCAGGTGCGGGTGGCTCGGGTCATCCGCGGCACCGTCGACCAGGTGTGGCGTGCGCACAACGATGCCGCCCTCATGCAGCAATGGCTGCTCGGTCCGGACGGTTGGTCGATGCCCGTGTGCGAGATCGCGACCACCGTCGGCGACAGCTACCGCTACGAGTGGCAGCGGGATGGTGGCGACGAGCGATTCGGCTTCACCGGCGAGCTGCTCGAGTCGGAGGCGCCGTACCGCGCGGTCACGACCGAAGCGATGATCGGGATGGACTTCCCGCCAACGCTCAACGAGCTGACCCTCACGGAAGTGGAGGGCGGAACCCTGCTCGCACTCGTCATCACCTACGCCAACGCTGAGCAGCGTGACGCGGTTCTGGCGACCGGCATGACCGACGGCATGGAGACCAGCTACCGGCGCCTCGAGGGGCTGTTGCAGCCGACGCTGGCCTAGCCGGCTAGCGTGCCCGGCCGGCTTCGACTCTCCTGCGTGAGACCCGCGTGATAAGGGGCAAGGACGAACAGGCCGACCTCGAGGTTGTGGCCTCGCCTCAGTGCGCGGCGCTCTCCGGCTGGTTTCGCTTGAGCAGGCGCGACACGCCGAGAACGATTCCGACAACGATCATGCCCAGAATGACCCCGAACACGGCCGACATCGCCGTGTCGGTGACCCAGACGATGACGGGTCCAGCGGCTTCGGCAGCGTGCGTCACGGCGTGCAGCACGTCATAGGGGCCGTGCCAGAAGGTTTCGGCCAGGTTGGTGATCACCAGGTGACCACCCACCCACAGCATGGCGACGGTTCCGATGATGCTGATCACCTTGAACACGGCGGGCATCGCTGCCACGATGCGGGCGCCGGTGCGGCGCACCTGGCGTGCGGAGTTCTTCATCATGGACAGCCCGATGTCGTCGATCTTCACCAACAGCGCGACAGCGCCGTAGACGAGCAGCGTCATGCCAAGGCCGATGACCACCAGAGCGCCGAGCGTCATCCAGATGCCGAAGTCGGGGTCGAGACTGGCCAGGGCGATGAGCATGATCTCGGTGCTGAGGATGAGGTCGGTGCGGATGGCGCCGAAGACCAGCTTCTTCTCGTCCCGCGATTCGGTCTCGGCGACGGCGTGATGCACGCCGAACCACTCGGTGACCTTCTCCGCACCCTCGAAGCACAGGTAGGTGCCGCCGAGGATCAACAGGAACGGCAACACCCAGGGCGCGAATGCGGAGAGCAGAAGCGCGAGGGGGATGATGATGACGAACTTGTTGAACAGGCTGCCCAGGGCGATCCGCCAGACAACGTGCAGCTCCCGCGCCGGCGTCAGCCCTTGAACGTACTGCGGGGTGACGGCCGCGTCGTCGATGACGACGCCGGCGGTCTTAGCGCTCGCCTTGAGGGCGGCGGTAAGAATGTCATCGACTACGGCGAGCAAGCCGACCGACATCTGGTTCTCCTTGGATCGGGGTGTCGTCCTGGTGCAGGGCGACGGCAATGGAGTCCACATTACTGCGCAGCGGGGCGCCGGTGCGTCGAGTAATCGCCCGGGTACTCTATGGGCATGTCACTGATGTGGGAAGAAGTCGTCATCGACAGCCGCGACCCGAAGGCGCTTGGGCTGTGGTGGCGAGACGCTTTGGGCTGGGTTGTGGTGGGCGAGAACGACGATGAGTTGGAGATCGCACCCGCGGAGGGAGCCCATCCCACGCTGCTGTTCGCCGCCGTTCCCGAAGAGAAGAACGTGAAGAACCGCCTGCACCTGGACTTCGTCCCCGACCACCAGACGACTGAGGTCGAGCGGCTGATCGCGCTAGGTGCGAGCCGTGCCGACGTCGGCCAGGATGGTGCTTCCTGGGTAGTCCTCGCCGACCCCGAGGGCAACGAATTCTGCGTACTCGCCGCCCGTCCTTCCTAACTCACGGGCGGGACGGCGACACCGGCGCTCCGGGAAGCCAGCACCGCACCGCATCACGATACCGGCGGAATTCGGCGCCGAAGCGCTGTTCGAGGTCGGCCTCTTCGTGCGGCCTGATGGCGTAGTTCCAGAGCAGCGAGCCGGCGACCGCATAGACAAGGACCAGCCACGACGAGAGGATGAGGCCGACCGCAACACCCTGCACGATGCCGGAGACCGCCATCGGGTTGCGCACCCAGCGGTACGGTCCGGCGATGACCAGGCTGTTCGGCATCGCCGAGGGCAACGGTGTGCCGTCTCCCAGCGTCGACATCACGATGGCCGACCAGATGCCCAGAGCACTGGCGGCCATCAACACGGCTACGCCGAGGGGGACGGTGAACGCCGGGAACTGCAGGGCGATTGCCCAGCGGCGCTCGAGGACCGCGGCGATGAGCGGGATCACCACGAGGAACAGGCCCCAGAAGACCGCTATCTGCGAGAAGGTCGAGACCACGTGGGACGCCGCGGCAGAGCGCACGGCGGCGGGCCGGAAGGCGAACGGGCCCCGAATCATCCACTCGGTGGGGATGCGCCCGAGTGCCACGAGGCACAGCGCGAACGCGGACCCGGCGGTGGCCGCCGCCATGATGGCCACGCCCCAGCCGGCTTCGGTGCTGACCGTGGCATACCCCGCGAGCGCGATGGCGACGATGCCGGTCCATGCAGTGCTCACCACCGCGGCGCCCCGCACGCCCAGCGCCGCCAGCGCCGAGGCTCCGACGAAGATAGGGATGTCGACGGCGGCGACAAGGATCGGGTTGAGGCCGCCGAGGGTCACGTCGCGCACCGGGGGAGACGCGAACACGGCGAACCACCACGCGGCACCGGCAATCGCCTGCACGGCGAAATAGGTTCGACCCCATCGCATGTGCTCACCCTAACGGCGGGCCGGCATCAACCGCCGACGGCCCGAGACCTCAGTGGATGACCGCGAGCAGCACGCCGACGGCCATGAAGAGCACGCCGAAGACCCGGTTCACCACCAGCTGACCCCGAGCGTCGCGGGTGAATCGCTGGAATGAGCGCGCCGCAACGGCGAAGAAGAACCACATCACCAGAATGTCGATCACAACGACGGTGGCGGCCACGATCAGGTACTGGGCCGGCAACGGCCGATCGACCCGGATGAACTGGGGCAGGAACGCCAAGAAGAATACGATCGCCTTGGGGTTGAGCATGTTCACCCACAGCCCGCGTCGGAACATCGACGAACGCGGCTCATCGCTCAAAGCTCTGGTCTGTGCGGAATCGAGCTCCGGCTTCGCCAGAAGCTGCCGGACGCCCAGGTAAACCAGGTAGGCGGCACCGGCGTAACGAATGACGTTGAACGCGAGCGGCGAACTGGCCACGAGCAGACCCACACCGAGTGCCACGATCACGATGTGGATGAGCAACGCGGCCTGCTGGCCGAGGATGCCCCAGATCGAACGGCGAAAGCCCGCATTCAGGGCGTTGCTCATGGTGTTGATGGCCCCCGCGCCAGGCGTGAAGCTGATCAAGGCGCCCGCGCCGACAAGGGCCACCCACAGGGAGAACTGCATCCGACCATCCTAGATTCTGCGCTTATGCGAGAGTTCGCTGAGAGTCGAGTCTGACACCCTCCGATCCCTATCGGTTGCCCGCGCCTGACTATATCGTTGAGTATCGTTAGCGTTTCACTGAGGAGGTCATCATGGGCAATTCATTCCCCACTGGCGGGTTCGGCGGCGGCAATCCCGTCGACGGCATGTGGCAAGCGATGGAGCAGCTGCGCTCTAAGTTCGAGAAGCGCGCGGGCACCCGCATGGGCCGCGGTGACGTGCGTGCTGCGGTTCTCGCTCTGCTCGTCGAACAGCCGATGCACGGCTACCAGATCATCCACGAAATCGAGGAACGCAGCGGCGGCTCCTGGAAGCCCAGCGCCGGCTCGGTGTACCCGACGCTGCAGCTGTTGGCCGACGAGGGGCTGATCAGCGCGGAGGAGTCCAACGGTCGCAAGACCTACTCGCTCACCGACGCGGGCCGCGCCGAGGCCACCACCTCTGCCGGCCAGGCGCCGTGGGCGCCGGAGACCGAGGCGGAGGACGCCAAGTTCACCGCTCTGCCCAAGGCCGGATTCGAACTCGCGCAGGCCGCCGCCCAGGTCGGTCGCACCGGCACCCCGGAGCAGATCCAGCAGGCTGTTGCGGCCATCGACGAGGCACGTCGCCGGATTTACTCAATCCTCGCCCAGGACTAGCGGGTGACGCCGGGTCGCCGGGTCCGAATGCGCGTGAACCCCGGCGCGGGGGACACCCGTGCGCGGTACCGCCGCATCCTTCGATTCGCCGGCTGGAACCTCGCCGTCACGTGGTTCTACGAGCTGCTGCTGCCGCGTATCGGGCTCGCGCGGGTCGCCGAGCGCACCCGCGCCAAGCGGATGCGCCGCTTCGCGCAACGCTTCCACGTGCTCGCCGTGGACCTGGGCGGGCTGATGATCAAGGTCGGCCAGTTCCTGTCGTCCCGGCTGGACGTGTTGCCGCCTGAGATCACGACCGAACTCGAGGGACTGCAGGACGAGGTGCCGCCGGTTGCCTTCCCGGCGATCCGGGCGCTCGCCGAGGCTGAGCTGGGCATGCCGTTGGAACGGGCGTTCGCGTGGGTCGACGAGACGCCGGTGGCGGCGGCATCGCTCGGTCAGGCTCATCGTGCGCGGCTCGCCCCGCTCGATGCCGCCGACACCGGCCTGCACGGTGTGGTGATCAAGGTTCAACGGCCCGGCATCGACGCCATCGTCGACGTCGACCTGGCGGCGTTACGCAGGGTGAGCGGCTGGCTCAGCCACGTGCGCCTCGTCTCCGACCGGGTGGATGCGCCGGCACTGATCGAGGAATTCGCGCTGACCTGCCTCGAGGAGATCGACTACCTGCACGAGGCCACCAGCGCCGTGCGGTTCGCGGAGGACTTCGCCGACGACGAGCGGGTGAGCGTGCCCGAGATCGTCTGGGAGCGCACCACCCGACGCGTGCTCACTCTAGAAGACGTGACGGCGATCAAGATCACCGACACGGATGCGCTGGACGCTGCGGGCATCGACCCGGCGCAGGTGGCTCCGGTCTTCGCCGCCGTGATGTTCGACCAGCTGTTCACCAACGGGTTCTTCCACGCCGACCCGCACCCGGGCAACATCTTCGTCACCCCGATGCCGGACGATCCGAGCGGCCGCGGCTGGAGACTGACGTTCATCGACTTCGGCATGATGGGTGAGGTCCCCACGAGCACCCGCCGCGGACTGCGGAAGATGCTCATCGCGGCCGCCTCGCGCGACGGCACGGGCATGGTCAATGCGGCCCGCGACCTGGGCGTGCTGCTGCCCTCGGCCGAAACCTCCGAGCTGGAGAAGGCGATGAAGCAGCTCTTCGCCCGCTTCGGCGGCATGGGCTTCGCTGAGCTGCGCGAGGTGGACCCGCGGGAGTTCCGCGACTTCGCCATCCAGTTCGGGGATGTCGTGCGGGCGCTGCCGTTCCAGCTGCCGGAGAACTTTCTGCTGATCATCCGGGCGATGTCGCTCACTTCCGGGGTCTGCAGTTCGCTGAACCCCGCGTTCAACCTCTGGGATTCGGTGGAGCCCTACGCGTCGCAGTTGATCCGCGACGAGGGCGGCAACGTGGTGCAGGACTTCGGCAAACAGGCGCTGGAGAACGCCGGTATCGCCTGGGCACTGCCGAAGCGGTTGGACGCGATCGTCACCCGCCTCGGGGACGGCACTGTGGCGGTGACGAGCCCGGGCCTCGAGCGGCGGGTCGCGCGCCTGGAGCGCACCGCCGGCCGAGTGGTGTCGGCGGTGCTGTTCGGAGCCCTGCTCATCGCCGGCGCGGTGCTCCGCGGTGACGATGCGGTTCTCGGCGCAGTCCTGATGATCGGGTCGGTCATTCCGCTGCTGCACGCCCTGTTCGCGGGGCGTAGATAGGATCTGCGCATGTCAGGGCCACTGCTCTATCTGAGTTTTCCCGGTACGGCGCGTGAAGCTCTCGGCTTCTACGCGGATGTGTTCGGTGGCGAGCTCACTCTGCACACCTACCAGGACTTTGGGCGGAGTGACGGCCCCGAGGACGCCATAGCCCACGGAGTTCTCAGCGGCAGGGTCGCTCTCGCCGGCTCCGACGCGGCCGAGAGCGAGAAGAGCTTTCGGATCGAGGGCGCCAGCCTCGCCCTTCTGGGCACTGCCGAACCAGCGGTTCTCCACGACTGGTTCGACAAACTGTCGGTCGGCGGCAGGATAGTTGATCCCCTCGCCCCCAAGCCGTGGGGCGCGTCCGACGGCCAGGTCATCGACCGGTACGGACTGCACTGGCTCATCGGGTACGAACTCTGAACCCGATCCCCACGGCTCAGCTGCGGTGGTAGCTTCCAGGTGACGGCAGGTGCCACACGTGCAGTGCGGCTGCACTCGCACCAGGCCGGCAGCGCGTGGAATCGAGTCCGGAAGAAGACCGCCCAAGCCCAGGACCGCTGCGGCTGATCGATCGGTGTCGAGCGGCGCTAACCGGGCTGCCGCCGGCTCGACTCGCAACTCGAAGCCGGCTGTCGTCTGGCCTTCTGGCGGCTGACCATCTCGGTGATCCAGATGGGTGCGAACGGTGAGGTGCAGCCAGGGGGCGTCGGGTAGTCCTTGAGTACCTCCAGGCGCTCGCCGATGGCCAGGGCGCGAGCGCGGTGCTCGGGATGCTCGATCCCGATCTGCGCCAGGCAGTGGTTCATCGCCCACTGCAGGCGCTCCGGCGCATCCTTCATCTCGGCCTCGATGAGCTCGAGCAGCCCATCCAGGTCGAGGCCCTCGGGGGACTTGGCCACCCGCTCGGTGGTCAGCGCCCAACCGGCGCTGGCGACCACGGGGTCGGCGTCGGCGAACCAGAGCACGCGCAGCTCCTCGACGTGCGAGTTCTTCTTCACCACATAGTTCACGAGCCAGTCCTGCACCTTGGGTGTGCCGGCTTCGCGCAGCATGGCATCCAACTCATCCCGCTCGACCGCCTTCGGCCGGCAGATCAGCAGGGCGAGCAGACGCGCCGCGGTGTCCCCGGTAGCCCACAGCTCGCTGCCCAGCTCCGGCTGGGTCTTGAGCCGTTTGGCGACCGCGCGCAGCTTGGTGAGGTTCACCCCGTGGTCGTCACCGTGGTTGAGGTTCACCGCGCGGATCTGCGGGTCCTCGAGCGCGGCCAGCTCGGCCATCACCTCGGCCACTGCCGGGGTCACTGCCGATGTCGTCTGGACCATGGCGGTCTCCTTTCCATCGCGTGCTGTCAGCCTACGACCGGTGCCTCTCGAGTGGGACGTTGCGCACGGCGCCGAGTTTCACCGGGTTCATGATGAAGAAGATCCGGTCGATGCCGCGGGTGCTGACCCCAATGGCCCCGACGAGGAACGGCTCGCCATCCATTCGAAGCACGAAGGCGTCGGAGCCGTTGACTGCGGCGACATGGAGCTCGACATGCATCTGTAGTTTCTGAACCGTACCGAGAAGGAACCGTGCCACGTGGTCGGGACCTTCGACCGGCCGGCGCGCGGCGGTGACGTTCCCACCACCGTCCGAGTACAGGACGATGTCGTCGGCGAGCAGAGTCTGCAGGCCCTCCAGGTCGCCGGCTTGAGCGGCGGCGAGGAAGGAGCGAAGCAGACGGTTCTTCTGCGCGACGGTTACGCGGTTATCGCTGTGCTCCTTGAGGTGCAGGCGGGCACGCCGGGCGAGCTGGCGGGCGTTGGCCTCCGTGGTCTCAACTACCGCGGCGATATCACCGAAGGTGTAACCGAAGGCCTCGTGGAGCAGATAGACGGCGCGCTCCTGTGGGGTCAGTCGTTCCATCAGTAACAGGAGCCCGACTTCGAGGGCCTCCGCGTTTTCCGCTCCCAGTTCGGGATCGGCGCCGGTAAACACCGGTTCCGGCAGCCACGGGCCGATGTAGGTCTCCCGACGCATGCGCGACGACGTCGCCACGTTGATCGTGAGGCGGGTCGTCATCGTCGTCAAAAATGCGGGATGGCTGCGGATGCCCGAGCGGTCGGTCGTCTGCCACTTGACCCAGGCGTCCTGCACGACATCCTCTGCTTCCACTGCGCTGCCGAGCATGCGGTAGGCGATACCGAAAAGCCGGGGGCGCATCGACTCAAACCCGGCCGCCAGCTCATCCATTTCTGCTGCGGTAACGTCGCGACTGGGAACTCCCATCGGCATCCTCTGTTCGGTGCTGCTCGGTGTGCAATCCGGCATCAACTTACCGCTACGCCCTTTCCAATGGTGATTCGTGACGGGCCCCGCGCGAGTGCCGCCAGGTGTCACGTTTCGGCGGAGGCGGCGGTCATTACTTGTGACCCCGCCCGTTTTCGAGAAAGAGACCGCATGAGTACACGTTCCGAGCACAGGGTTGTCGTCATCGGGGCCGGCTATGCCGGAATCCTCGCGGCAAACCGGGTGCAAGCGTCCTTGACGGCTGCCGAGGGCCGCCGGGTGCGCGTCGCAATGGTGAATCCCCGCACCGACTTCATCGAACGCGTGCGCCTGCACGAAGTGGCCGCAGGGGTGCGCACGAGCGCCGCGATTCCACTGGACGACATGCTGCACGACCGCATCGAGATCGTCCTGGGCACGGTGCTGCGGATCGACGCTCCTGCCCGGGTGCTCTCCGTCGCGACCAGCGGTGGGATCACGAGCGAACCCTATGACACCCTGGTCTACGCCGTGGGGAGCACGGCCGCGCTCGGAGTACCCGGTGCGGACGAGTTCGCGCACCTGCTGAGCAACGCTGACGGGGCGGAGACCGCGCGCCTTGCGCTTGCCACCGGCCCGGACGGCCAGCGCATCGTCGTGGTCGGGGGCGGGGCGACGGGTGTGGAGGCCGCCGCTGAGTTCGCGGAACAGCACCCGACAGCGTCGGTCACCCTGGTGTCGAGAGGCGCCGTGCTCGCGCATCTCCCCGCGGCCTCCCGCAAGTCCGTCCTCCGTTCGCTGAATAGGCTCGGAGTCAAGGTGATGGAAGGAAGCGGCGCCAGCCGGGTCCAGGCCGATGCCGTTGAACTCCTTGACGGCACGCTTCTTCCCAGCGACGTCACCGTCTGGACCGCCTCTTTCGCCGTCCCCGACCTAGCCCGACGCAGCGGGCTCGACGTCGACCCGATCGGCCGGTTGCTGGTCGACGAGGAACTCCGTGCGCTTGCGTACCCTGAAATCTTCGGAGCCGGCGACGCCGTGCACCCGCCGTCGTCCGTGGGTTCTCACCTGCGGATGGGCTGCGCCATCGCCATGCCCCTTGGCGGCCACGCGGCGGACAACGTTCTGGCAGTTCTGCGCGGTGGGAGCCTGACGAAGCTCGATGTCGGTTTCAGCGCTCAGTGCATCAGCATCGGCCGGAAGAGGGCGATCATCCAGCTCCTCACTAAGGCGGACCGGCCTCGGTCGATTCGCATCACCGGCCGGGCCGGGGCGTTGGTGAAGGAATTCGTCTGCGCATACCTCGCGACCGGTTCGCCCCGACGAGAGCGGACCCGACCCGGATCGTTGATGCTGGCCTCTGGCCCGAAGAGGATGCCCGTCGACCTCAGGAACTAGTCCCGTGCGCAAGGTTGGTGCGTCGTCGGGCCAACCGGGGACTCGGCGGCGGTCGGGACCAGTCGCGGTCTGCTTGGCGCAACCTCGGACAAAGCCGCCTGAAACCCTGTGCTTCCGCTCTTACCTCACGACTCGACCGAGCCTCCTGTTGGCGATGACGGTACACGCGGTGGTGGGGTTTTGACACCGGCCGGTCCATGTCGGCGTCGGTGGAGAGCACCACTGCACCTCGTATGGCCCGTTGCGCCCTCTACAGCAGGTGCACCCGGCCATACAGGGCGCAGTGAGCGCCAACGAGCTCACGAAACCACTACTCGGGGGCTGGCCCGCCGGTCGGGGGAGCCGGCGCGAAGCGCTGATGGCCGAGCACGGCCAGGAGCGCCAGCTTCTCGGCGGCCTCGCTCCGCGGCGCCGCGGTGAGGATGAGCAACGCCTGACCACGGTCCTCGGTGAGGAGCGTCTGGCAGTCGAGTTCAATCGGACCCAGTTCCGGGTGGATCAGCGTCTTGTGGTCCTGGAAGCGGGTGGCCACATCCTGCAGTTCCCAGATTTCGGTGAATTCTGCGCTCACCCGGCTCAGCTCTCGCACCAACGCACCCGCTCGTGAGCGCTGGCCCGCCGCTCCGAAGGCCGCACGGAGGCCGGCCACCTGGGCCCGGCTCTGCCGCTGCCGGTCGGCAAACGGGTAGATCTCCCGATCGGTGGGGTCGGTGAACCACCGGTAGACGCTGCTGCGAGCCAGCCCGGTGTGCCGGGAGTGGTCGCCGAGAAGCGCCGCGCCCAGCCAGTTCTGCGCCAGAGTCTCACCGAGGCTGGAAAGGATCAACGCCGGGGTCTCCTCGAGCCGGTCGAAGACCCGCATCAGGGAGGGGGCAACGTGCGTGTCCAGTGGCGTGCGCGCCGGCACGTTGTGGTCGGCGAGGCGGTACAGGTAATCCCGCTCGTCGTTGCTCAGGCGCAGCGCCCGGGCCAGGGCCGCCAACATCTGTTCGGATGGTTGCGGGCTGCGGGCCTGCTCCATCCGCACGTAGTAGTCCGCGGACATCCCGGCCAACGCGGCGACCTCCTCGCGGCGTAACCCGGGGACCAATCGACGCGGCCCAGCGGGGAGGCCGACGTCCTCAGGGCGGAGCCCGCTCCGGCGGGAGCGGAGAAAATCGGCGAGAGCAGGTTGGTCCATGCGTCCATCATCCGCCACCGACGCGCCGCTCTCCAGGGACCGGCAGTCCTACGACAACGGCTCCTCTCCCGCATCCGGTCGCCGCCGCACACACTCGAGTCATGAACATCACCGGAAACACCATCTTCATCCCCGGCGCCACCTCGGGCATCGGACTCGCCCTGGCCCTGCGATTGCGGGCCGCCGGCAATACCGTCGTGATCGGCGGGCGCCGCGCCGACGTGTTGCAGCGCCTCGCCGCCGAGCACGGGCTGTCGGGCGTCACCATCGACACCACCGACCCCGCCTCCGTGCTGGCCGCCCGCGACCAGATTCTGGCCGAGCACAGCGACCTGAACGTACTCATCGCCATGGCCGGGGTGATGAACGCCGAGGATGTGCGCGGTGCTGGTTTCCTGGCCGTAGCTGAACGCATCGTCGAGACCAACATCAACGGGCCGCTGCGGCTGGTCGCCGCATTCATCGAGCACCTGCAGACCCGCCCAGACGCCACCCTGATGACGGTCTCGTCAGGGCTCGCCTTCACCCCGCTGGCCTTTACCCCCACCTACAACGGCACCAAGGCCTTCATCCACCAGTACAGCGAGACCATTCGGATGCAGCTGGCCGGAACATCCGTGCAGGTCATTGAGCTCGTTCCGCCGGCCGTGCAGACCGAACTGATGGCCGGCAACTCGGTGAACGAGCACTTCATGCCTCTGGACGCCTTCGCCGACGAGGTTATGGCTCTTCTGGAAGCGCAGCCCGACGCGCAGGAGATTCTCGTTGATACCGTGAAGTTCCTGCGGTTCGCGGAGGTCGAGGGGCGCTACGCCGCCACCATTGCGGCGCTGAACCCCGCCGCGTGACAGGGCAGGCGGCTCACTGCACCTCCTACGGGCGGCCGCGCCCGCTATAGCGGTAGCGGTCGCCGACAGGGGGCGCAGTGAGCGCCGCGCACGCCCCGGACAAGGCCCAGCGATGGATGCGCCGGGTCAGGCGGAGATCGCGAGGTCTTGAGTGATGCTCGGCGAATCGCCGGCGTAGACCGGCTCAACTCGGGGCGGCACCTCTGAGCGCGCGGATGATCTGCGCGAGCGCCAACCCGGCGGCCGCCACCACGGGCACGGTTACCACCATCAGGGCGATTCGGTTGGGCCGGAATTCCAGCCCGTCGGGTCCGCCGACATAGGCGCCGATCGGCACCGCGTAGCCGCCACCACCACCGCCGCTGCCTTCCCCGACGCCCATGCCGGCTGGGCCGAAGCCGCCGTCGGGCATCTCGCTGGAGCCCTCGCCGCCGCCGAAGCCGAAGCCGACGAGCGCGACGGGGATCAGGTCGTGCCCGCCCAGCGTGGTCTTCTCGCCGTACGCCAGTTTCGCACCCCAGGAGGGCACCGATTCCGCTAGTTTCTCGATGAGGTTCGCCATGGAGCGACCGTACGCGGGTTTGCGCCGATCGGATAGCTGCCACCTGCCGGTAGGCTGCGAGTGCCCAGGCAGGGCGGAGCGGGCCGTGACGAGCACAGATGAGAAAAGAGCCGACCGTGGGGGAGAAAACGGCAGTGAAGAGTGGGGCATTCCGGCGCGAGACCTGGTTTCTCATCGCGGCAATCGGGTTGCTGCTGAGCCCGGCCCTCTTCGACCTGCGCTGGCTGCGAGACGCCACCGCGGACTTCGGCAATTCCCGGGACGCGCTGTACGGCGTTGTCGGTGCGTTCGTGACGGCCGGCCTCGTCAATTCGTGGAGCAAGAGACGTGCCGAGACGCGGGACAGGCTGCGCTACGACGGGATGTCGAAGGTGGCGTTTCGCAGTCTCGCCCAGACCGTGAACGATGTGGGACGGATGCTCCTCGCCCCTGTAGTCGGAGCCGATCTCTATGCCGCTGGAATTCCCGGGTTCACCCCGGAGCATCATGAGGAAAATCTGGCGAATCTCCGCGCCCTGTCGATACAGCCCGACTTCGCGCCGAAAAGCGGCGTCTGGGACGACGCCGTGAGTCGTGACAAGGTGACGGCGAACCTGATGGCGCTCTGTGCGCAACATGGGTTCCCGCAACACATGTTTCGCACCACATCGGCTGCCCGGCGGCGCCTGCAAACGGCCATGGCTGATTGGGCGCCCGTGATGGTGGCCGTGCCGGGAGCGAACGAACACCTGGCCCGTGGCTGGCCGCTGGCGGACCAGATCGTTCTGTTGCTCGAGTCCTGGCGGCATTTGATGACCGCGGACGCGTCGGGTGCCGCCTCCCAGAGTGACCTGGACCGGGTGGCAGAGGACTACGCCGAGACGATTCGCCAGTACCAAGCCTGGATTCAGGAGCTGATTCCGTTGGCCGGCCTGCCCGCTCGCTGACGGCCCACCGCGCGCCGATACTCGTTGACACGCCGGTGACGTTTCATCGGCGACCGCATCGCCGACCTCCTCGGCCGCATGACGGTGGAGGAAAAGGTGGGGCCCTGCTAGGCGTCGTGGGCACCGGGGAGGTGGCGTCGGCGGCGGGACATCGTCGCCTGCACCGCCTCTGCTGCGCCCGGATGTTGCGCACTGTGCGCCGTGTACCAGCGGTGGTAGGCGGCGACCAGCGGAACCGACGTGAGGCCGTGCAGGATCACGCTCAGCGCAACGGTGACGAAAACCGTCGTGAGCACGACGTCCCCCTCGGGCACACCACGCTCGAAGGCGAGAAGCGCGAACACCAGCGAAGCCAGCCCGCGCGGACCGAACCAGCCGATGAACGCCACCGTGGGCCGTTTCAGCCCCTGACCGGCGAGGGCGATCGTGACCGGAATCATCCGTACCAGCGTCAGGCTGAGCGCGGCGTAGAGGACGACCTGCCAGGTGATGTACGGGAAGGCCAGGGTGAGGGCCAGCGCGCCGAACCCGATCCAGGTGACGGCGGCGAGGAAGCCGCCAGAGTCCTCGGCCAGCAAGGTGACGGCCGACCCGCGCGTGCCGGAGAACCTGCCGAACACGAGGCCGCCCACGAAGGCGGCGATGAATCCGCTGCCACCGAGTGTCACGGCGATGGTGAACGCCAGCAGCGCCGCCGCCAGGGGAACGATCTGGCGCCACTCCCGGCCGATCCAGTCCCGGTGGTCGGCGGCGCGGAACAACAGCCCGCCCAGCGCGCCGGCGACCAAGCCCCCGATGAGCCCCCAACCGATCTGGGCGGCCATGCTGCTGATCACCGCCGAGGGCACGTCGGTCTCCAGCTCAGCGTTGGCGATAGCGAGTGTGACCAGGAAGAACGGCACGGCGAGGCCGTCGTTGAGTCCGCTCTCCACGTCGAGGGACTGCCGCACCCGCCCGGGGACGGCCGGGTCGGACACGACCTTCTGGCCTAACGCCGCATCCGTGGAGGCCAGCATCGTGGCCAGCAGCACCACGGAGGCCAGCGCCATGTCGGGGAAGACGAGCGCACCGACCACAGATCCGGCGATCATGGTGAGCGGCAGCCCGATCAGCAGCAGGCGGGTCGGCAAGGAGAGCTCTCGCCGGAGCGCCCGCAGGTCGATGCGGGAGGCGTCGCTGAAGAGGAGCAGCACCAATGCGATCTCGGCCACAAGCTCGGCGACCTCGGATTCCACGGCAATGTCGAGCCAGCCGAGCGCCGACGTGCCGACGAGGAAACCCACGACGGTGAAGAAGAGGGCCGACGTAATGCCCCGTCGATCCAACGGCCTCGAGAACACACTCCAGATGACGATGATCGCCAGCACCGTTGTGGCCGCAACCATCCGAACCCTGCTCTCGATCGTGGCGCCTGCATCTGGCTGCCCTGCACCACGTCTACACCCGAATGCGCCTGGTTCCTAGATGTTGGGCGGGCGCCGAGACCGCCCGTTTCGGGCTTACGACGGCCGGAATCCCGATCAGACCTGGTTGCTATGCTGACCGGACGTGCACCGAAGAACCGACCCGGCGGGAGTGATTTGTGGCTGAGATGCGGGGTTCAGGCGCTGGTCGAGCCCGGTGGGCGCGCCTGACCGAGTCGGTGGAATCACGGTTGTGGCCGCTCCCGGTGGCGGCGATTCTACTGGCTGTGGTGCTGGGGCTCGTGCTTCCGCGCATTGACCTGCTCATCGACGCGGAACTGCCCACCGCCGTGGACTCGGTGATATTCAACGGGGGAGCAGAGACGGCCCGGTCGGTGCTGTCGTCGATTGCCGGCTCGTTGATCACGGCGACGTCGCTGACTTTCTCTCTCACGGTGGTGGCGTTGCAGCTGGCCAGCAGCCAGGCGTCGCCCCGCGTGTTGCGGTTGTTCGCCAGGGACCGGCAGGTGCACGCGACCCTGGCTGTTTTCCTCGGCACCTTCGCATACTCGATCACGGTGCTGCGGTCGGTGCGAGCGACGACGGATGACGCCGCCGAGTTCGTACCCCGGGTCGCCGTGACGACGGCGTTCGTGCTCACCCTGGTGAGCGTCATCATGCTGGTCTTCTTCCTCGCCCACCTAGCCGCCCAGCTGCGGGTGGAGACGATGCTGAAGGACATCCACGCCGAAACGAACCGCACCATCGACCTCGTCGGTGCCGGCAATGAGGCCGCACAGGCGTATACCTCGCCGATGCAGATCCCGGTCGGGACGCACACCGTCACGGCTGCGGTGAGCGGTTTCATCACCGGCCGCGACCACGCGGCACTGGTGGCCTACGCCGCCCCGCACTCGCTTGTCTTCCAGGAGGTCAGGCGGGTCGGGGAAAACGTCGTCGCCGGCACGCCACTGATGGTGTGGTGGCCGGCCGGGGACGGTACGGACCCGGCGGACGCGGACGACGTGGCGGATGCGGTGCGCGGCGCGTACTCAATTGCCTACGAACGCACCGCGGCGCAGGACATCGACTACGGGGTGCAGCAGATCGTGGACATCGGCGTGCGCGCGCTGTCGCCGGGCATCAACGACCCGACCACCGCCGTGAATGCCCTCGGGCACCTCAGCGCGATCGTGGCCAGCACGCTCCAGATGCCGGCGCTTCCCAGCGCCCTCGCCGATGCGGACGGGAACCTGCGGGTGGTGACGGCTACCCGCACAGCGGCAGACACTATCCATGATGCGCTGTCCCCGATGCGGCATTACGGCGCCAACGACCCCTCGGTGGTGAGAAGGTTTCTGCAACTGGTCAGCGATCTGGCTTACACCTGCTCGGCCGGGGAGGTGCAGACGGCCCTTCAGCAGCAGCTGGCCGCACTGGACCTGCAACTGCAGGCACAGGGCGACGATCCCGCCTCGGTCAGAGAGATGCGCGCCGCTGTCGCCGAGGTCACGGCGCGCATCGCCGACTCGCCCGTCCGCGCGACCTAGACGGAACACCGCATCCTTCGGCGCCATGCCGTGTTGTGCACAGGGGCGCGACGGGGCGAGTTCTCGACAGCCGAGATCGTTTCTGCGCGGGAGCTGATGCCGCCACGACACTATACGGATGGACCTCGGCATCTGGCTCGCCCGGCACCACGGCGTTGCGCACTCAGCTCAGGCGCTGCGTGCGGGGTTCACCCGGTACTCGATTAGGCAGAGCATCGCCGGCGGCGAGTGCGAACGCATCCGCCGTGATTGGCTCGCTCTGCCGACGGCTCCAGCCGATCTGCGCGCCGCGGCTGCGCTCGGCGGGCGGGTGGCGTGCCTCAGCGTTGCCCGGCAGCTTGAGCTGTGGCACCTCTCTGACGGGATGAACCACGTCAGCATGCCGAGAAACACGGCGGTGCCGGCATCCGAAACCCTGCGGGTGCATTGGAGTATGGGACCGGTACCGGTTGCCCGGTTCGCACTTGTGGAACCTATCGAGAACGCCCTCGTGCACATCGCCGAGTGCCAACCGTTCGAGAACGCTCTCGTCGTCTGGGACTCCGCTTTGAACAAGAAGCTCGTGACCCAGGCCTCGCTCGCGAGGCTGCACCTGCGCAGTGCCGCGGCCCGTGCCGTGCGAGAGGTCGCGTCGGGGCTGGCCGATTCGGGCCTGGAGACGCTGCCCGTTTCCCGGCTCGCGGCCATCAACATCCGGGTCAGCCAGCAGGTCATGCTCGCGGGGCACCGCGTCGACGGTCTGATCGGGCAGCGGCTCGTACTGCAGAGCGATGGCTTCAGCTCCCACTCCACGGCCGAGCAGCGGCGGGCAGACATCGCGCACGATCGGAGGCTCGCCCTCCTCGGTTTCACGGTTCTGCGCTACGACTACCGGCAGATCCTCTTCGACTGGCCACGGGTCGAGGCGGAGATCCTCCACGCCATGGCCCAGGGTCTTCACCTCGCCCCGACGCAAGTTAGGAGATAGTGAGATTAATAGGATGCTTTGAGCCGCGGGCTCAAGGGGTCAGCGCAACACTCTGACTTCTTGGAGTGATGATGCGTATTCCTGTTTCCCGTGCTGTGCGTCGGGTGTTCTGGACAGCGATT
>NZ_SOFZ01000013.1:0-69368 GCF_004402435.1 Cryobacterium sp. TMB1-7 | reverse complement strand
CGGCATCGCCACCATCACCGTCAACACCAAGTAACACCCCCGCACCACACGAAAAACGGCCGAGCACCAGCTCGGCCGTTTTTTCGCGCCACAAGCACCACGCACCCCGTGCCCACTCAGACCGCGAAAGCGGCCAAACGGTCACCACAACACCCCTGAAGCAACCACACCACCGCTCTCGCGAAAGGCACCTCCCGCGAAAGCGGCCAAACGGTCACCGCGGCGCCCCGAAGCAACCACGACCCCGCTCTCGCGGCCTCGGGGCGGGACCGAGCGTCAGTCAGACGACCAGGTCCACGGCCATCCGTTCGGCGGTGACCGAGCGCACGTAGGCGCCCGCCGCCACGTGGGCCGGATGCGCCTGGTAACGACCTAGCGCCGCCTCGTCGTCGAACTTCGCGACGAGGGCCACGTCCCAGTTGGCGCCGCCGACCACGTCCGGTCCGATGCGAAACGAGCGGATCTCGTCGACCACACCCACGAGAGCGCCGAGCCGAGCCGCCATCTGGGCGGCGTTTTCGGCCTTTTCGGCAGGATCAGTGGCCGCCAGCTTCCAGGACACGATATGCAGAATGGTCATCGGACCTCCAGGAGTGCGGTGCGCAGGCGCGCCGGGTCGATGCGCCAGTAGTTGTGCACCAGCCCGTTGATGAGCAGCACCGGGATGTCTTCGACATACAGTTCGTGCAGCTCAGGGTCATCGAAAATCGACTTCTCCTCGAGCAGCACGGTCGGGGATCCGGGTTCGGCAGCCAGCTCCGCGAGCACCGTGGTGACCACGCCCAGAGCGTCGTCGCAGAGGTGGCATCCCGGCTTGCCGATCAGGGTGAGGTGCGCGGTGGACATACCCCCAGCCTAGGCCGCTGCTGTGCGGTCACCGTGAGTAGACTCAAGCGCAATGTCCGACGAATCCGGTCCCCGCGCTATCGCGTTCTTCGACGTGGACAACACGCTTCTGCGCGGTGCGAGCCTCTATCACTTGGGCGTCGGTGCCTGGCGGATGCGGTTCATCTCGCTCGCCGACATTCTCGCGTTCGGCTGGAATCAGACCCGGTTCCTGGCGGTCGGCGAAGACGGGGTCGATATCGCCCGGCTCCGGATGCGGGCCATGGACATCATCACCGGGCACACCAGGGACGAACTCGTCGGCCTCAGCCACGACATCTTCGACAGTCGGCTCATCCATCGGCTCTGGCCGGAAACCGTCGCCGTGGCGCACGCCCACCTCAAGGCAGGGCGCGAGGTGTGGCTGGTCACCGCGACGGCCCAGGAGGTCGCTGATGTGATCGCGGAACGCCTGGACCTCACCGGCGCGCTCGGCACCAAGCTCGCCACCGTCGATGGCATCTTCACGGGTCAGCTCGTCGACGGCATCTGCCACGGCAGCCGCAAGGCCGTCGTCGCTCGCGGGCTCGCCGAGGATCGCGGCATCGACCTGGCACTCTGCTGGGCGTACTCCGATTCGCACAACGACATTCCGTTGCTCGAACTCGTCGGCAACCCCGTCGCCGTGAATCCGGACACCACGCTGCGGCGTTACGCACTGGCACGCGGCTGGCCGATCATGCACATGAAGATCGCGCAGATCAAAGCCGCACACGCAAGCAAAAAGCGCTAGGTCAGTGACCTAGCGCTTTTTCAGGTAAAACGGTCGAGACCGTCTACTTCTTATTACGACGCTGGTGGCGAGTCTTACGAAGCAGCTTGCGGTGCTTCTTCTTCGCCATACGCTTGCGTCGCTTCTTGATTACAGAACCCACACGGACCTCACAAAGATTTGGTTTAGCCGCGGGATTCGCGACCGACACGAAAACCCCATTCTAACGGATAAAGAAAGTCCCGTCCGACTCACTTCCTCCGAGAGTGGGTTCGATTGCCCTCAGGACCGCCGATTCCGGTACCCGGAAGGAGCGTCCGAAGCGCACGGCGGGCAGCTCACCGGCATGCACCATGCGGTACACGGTCATCCTGGACACCCTCATGACCTCGGCGACCTCGGCGACGGTGAGGAAGCGCAGATCGTCGAGTCGCGAGTCGGGAAGCGCACGTGACATGGCGGCTCCCTGCTATCGACGAGTGCGTGTGCCCGTCACTGTAAAGCGAAGCCCGGCCGCCCGCTAGTCGCTTTTGCGCCACTTCTTGACGCTCTTCTTCACCCCGGAGTCCTTGACCACGTGTTGCATCTGGAAGGAGGTATCAGCGAAAGCCTTACCGATCGCCGCAGCGAAGGCGCGCTGCTCATCCTTGAGGACCTCGGTGTCATCGACGACCCCCGCGAGCACGGTGTCCACGTCGATACTGAGGAACGGGATCAGCCAATCCTCGATCACCTCGAGCGGGGCATAGTCGAGGTGGTAGTAGCGGTGCTGGCCCTCTTCGCGCACACCGACCAGCCCGGCCTCACGCAGCACCTTGAGGTGCTTGGACACCGTCGGCTGGCTCAACCCGAGCGAACTGACGATGTCGGAGACACTCAGCTCCCCCTGGGCGGCACTGGACTGGTTGTAGCGCTCGAGGAGAATGCGTAAGATATCGCGTCGGGTCGAGTCCGCCACTACGCCAAAGATGTCTGCCATGCCCCAAGGCTAGTCATTCCGGGTGCGGGTGCTATGACAAGTTGTCAGCGACCCCAGGTCAGGCAAGGCGATTCGAATGAAAACGCAGGCCCCCACCGCACGTTTCACGCAGCATTCCAACACCTGGTACGGGCACCTCCGGGACTCGGTCGACGGCCTGGTGCGCAGGTCCCCGTCCAGGTTCGCGCTTCTCGTCTTCACCTCGCTGATCCTGCTCTTCACCCTGCTGTTCTCCCTGCCGATCGCCTCGGCCGGCGATACCGACACCCCGCTGCATGACGCCGTGTTCACCGCGGTGTCGGTGATCTGCGTCACCGGACTCAGCACCGTGGACATGGCAACGCACTGGTCGCCGTTCGGCAATGCCCTGGTGGTCATCGGTGTCAACATCGGCGGCGTCGGCGTGCTGACCCTGGCCTCCCTGATGGGCCTGGTCATCTCCCGCCGGCTGGGCCTGCGCGCCAAGCTCATGGCGGCCAGCGACTCGAACCCGTCGCGCATCCATATGGGCCCGGTCAACGAGGGCCAGGCCGTGCGCCTCGGCGAGGTCGGCAGCCTGCTGCTGACCGTGGCCATCAGCACCCTGGTCATCGAGGCGGCGGTCGCCCTGCTGCTGTTCCCCCGGATGCTGATTGACGGCGTGCCCACCGGTGAGGCGCTCTGGCAGAGCATCTACTACGCGGCGATGGCGTTCACCAACACCGGGTTCAGCCCGAACGCCGGCGGCATCGGTCAGTTCGCCAACGATTACTGGTTCCTCGGCGCGCTGATGGTCGGCGTGTTCCTGGGCAGCCTGGGCTTCCCGGTGCTGATGACCTTCGCCCGCAGTTGGCGCACACCCCGCCGCTGGTCTGTGCACGTAAAGCTCACGCTCTGGACGACCACGCTGCTGATGGTGTCGGGCATGATTTTCTATATCATCCTGGAGTTCGACAACCCGAAGACCTTCGGGTCCCTGAACGCCGGCGACACGATCTTCCAGTCCCTGTTTATGTCGGTGATGACCAGGTCCGGCGGATTCGCCACCATCGACATCGCCGACCTGCACGGCTCCAGCCTGCTGCTCAGCGACATGCTGATGTTCATCGGTGGCGGCTCGGCCTCCACCGCCGGCGGCATCAAGGTCACCACCCTTGCGGTGCTGTTCCTGGCCGCGTTCGCCGAGGCCCAGGGCAAGGAGCAGATGGAGGCCTTCGGTCGCCGCATCCCCAGCGACATCCTGCGCCTGGCGGTGAGTGTGGTGCTCTGGGGAGCGACCACCGTGGCCGTGTCGAGCATCCTGATCCTGCACATCTCCAAGGAGGCACTGGATGTGGTGCTGTTCGATGTCATCTCGGCGTTCGCCACCGTCGGGCTGTCGACGGGTCTCACGGCCGAGCTCCCCCCTGAGGGGGTCTATGTGCTGGCGGCAACGATGTTCATGGGCCGGGTTGGTACAGTGACTCTCGCGGCGGCGCTGGCAGCGAGCCAGAGCAGACAGTTGTTCAAACGCCCCGAGGAAAGGCCGATAGTTGGTTGACCGGATCAAGCAGAACGCTCCCGTGCTCATCATCGGGCTGGGCCGTTTCGGCGCGGCGACCGCGGGCAAGCTCGATCGGTTGGGCCGCGAAGTGCTCGCCGTGGATAGCAGCGAGGCGCTCGTGCAGAAGTGGTCGGAACGAGTCACTCACGCCGTGCAGGCCGACGCCAAGTCCATCGACGCGTTACGCCAGATCGGCGCCCAGGACTTCTCCGTTGCGGTCTGCGCCGTTGGCTCCTCGATTGAGGCCAGTGTGCTGATCGTCGCGAACCTGGTCGACCTCAAGATCCCGCAGATCTGGGCCAAAGCCATTTCGCAGTCGCACGGCAAGATCCTCGAACGCATCGGCGCCAATCACGTGATCTACCCCGAGGCCGATTCCGGCGAACGCGTCGCCCACCTGGTATCGGGGCGGATGCTGGACTTCATCGAATTCGACGACGACTTCGCCCTGGTGAAGATGTACCCGCCCAAGCCGATCCGCGGCCTGAACCTCACCGAGTCCGGGGTGCGCACCAAGCATCACGTGACCGTCGTGGGCGTGAAGAGCCCTGGGCGCCCGTTCACCTATGCCACCGCCGAGACGGTGGTCTCCGACCATGACCTCATCATCGTCGCCGGCACCGAGGGCGACATCGAACGTTTCGCGGCCCTCGGCTCCTAACCGAACACACGCTGGTCGACGCAGAATGGTTCCATGACACTCCTCTCCGGCATCGACCTCGAGGCAGAACTCCGGCAGGTTGAAGCGCACTGGACGCCACGGGTCGTCGGGCGGGTGAACGATCAGTATGTCAAGGTTGCGAAGCTTCTCGGCGAGCTGGTTTGGCACGCGCACGACGCCGAGGACGAAATGTTCATCGTCGTCTCGGGTCGGCTTCGAATCCAACTGCCGGACGACCAGGAGGTTGTGCTCACGCCGGGACAGTTTTACATCGTCCCCCGCGGCGTGCAGCACAACCCTGTCGCAGACGAGGAAGTGCACATCGTCCTCATCGAGACGGTAACCACCGCTCACACCGGGGATGTGATCGTAGAGGGCACCGTGCCGGTCGAACGGCAATTAGGCAACCTGTACCGGACTGACGCCAATACCTGAATCGACCGCCGAGATGGGCGGGCGAGGCGAGCGGGGGTTAGGAGGCGGCGAGTTCCCGGGCCCGCGCGAGCGCGGCATCCGTCGCCCGGTCGAACAGGCCCTTGACGTCGCCGGTTTCGAGTTGCTGCACGGCCCGCTCCGTGGTGCCCTTGGGGCTGGTCACCTGGCGGCGCAGCTCGGTGGGGGTCAGGTCGGACACGGCCAGGAGTGCGCTCGCGCCGAGGAAGGTGCCGTTGACCATGGTCGCCGCCTGGGCGGGGGTGAAGCCCTTGTCGATGGCCGTCTGGGTGAGCTGTTCGATGAGGTAGAAGACGTAGGCCGGGCCGGATCCTGAAATGGTGCTCAGAGCGTCGATCTTGTCCTCTGGCACCACCAGCACCTCACCCACCGTCTCGAACAGGGCGGTCGCCAGCTCCATCTGCACCGCCGTCGAGCGGGTGCCGGCGCTCAGCCCGGTGACGGCCATGCCCACCACGGCTGGAGTGTTCGGCATCGACCGGATCACGGCAACTCCGTCGGGCAGGTGCGTTTCGAAGGTGGCGATGGTGACTCCGGCGGCCACACTCACGACGAGGGTGCCGGGCTCGAGGCTGTCGGCGATCTCGGCGAGCAGGTCGGGCACCATCGCGGGCTTGACGGCCACGATGACGATGCCGGCCCCCTTCACCGCGAGTCGGTTGGCGTTCGGTTCGGTCTCGGTCGCCCATGCGGTCACCCCGGCGGTGCCGGCGAGTTCGGCGGCCTTGGCGGCTGACCGGTTGGTGGTGCGGATGCCGCCGTCCACCGTCACGGTGGGCTTGAGCAGTCCGGCCAGGACGGCCCTGGCCATCGATCCGGCGCCCAGGAAGGCGATGGCGGGCAGGGTGACGGGTGCGGTCGAAGTCATCCCCCCAGTGTAGTTTTTCGCGCCAGGCCTACCCGGGGCATCTGGCCGATCGAGAAGATGGACGGTTCTAGGATTGGTCGCATGAGCGCATCAGGCGGAAACAAGGCGATTGTGGCGGCGCTGCTCGCCAATCTCGGTATCGCGATCACCAAGTTCATCGCCTGGTTCGTCTCGGGGTCCTCCTCGATGCTGGCCGAGGGCGTGCACTCGCTCGCAGACTCTGGCAACCAGGTCTTGCTGCTGATCGGCGGACGCAAGTCGAAGAAGGCCGCCGACACCGAGCATCCGTTCGGCTACGGGCGTGAACGCTACGTGTACGCGTTCGTGGTGTCGATCATCCTGTTCTCCGTCGGCGGTGTGTTCTCGATCTACGAGGGCATCGAGAAACTCCAAAACCCGCACGAACTCGAGAACGCCTGGTTGCCGATCCTGGTGCTCCTGGTTGCGATCGGCCTGGAGTCGTTCTCGCTGCGCACCGCCGTGAAGGAGTCCAACCACACCCGCACGGGCGAGACCTGGGTGCAGTTCATTCGGCACGCCAAGGCCCCCGAGCTTCCCGTGGTGCTGCTCGAAGACGTTGCGGCGTTGACCGGCCTGACGCTGGCCCTGGGCGGCGTAGGCCTGACCGTGCTCACCGGCGACGCCACCTGGGACGCCGTCGGCACCCTCGCGATCGGCGTGCTGCTCGTGCTGGTGGCCATCGTCCTGGGCATCGAGACCAAGAGCCTGCTGGTGGGCGAGGGCGCCAGCGACAAGGATGTCGACGCCATCAAGGCCGCCATCCTGGCCGGCCCGGAGACCAAGAACCTCATCCACCTCAAGACCCTCTACCTGGGCCCGGACGAACTCCTCGTGGCCGCCAAGCTCTCCTTCGACTCCGCTCAGCGGTTCTCCGACGTGGCCGCCGGGATCGACACCATCGAGGCCCGCATCCGCGAGGCCGTGCCCAGCGCCAGGGTGGTATACCTCGAGCCCGACCTCTACATCGACCCGGCCACGGTCAACCCGCCCACCGACACGATCTTCATCAAGGGACGCGAATGAGCGCGAGCCGTATCGCCGTCGTCCTGCGGCACGCCGACGATATCCACCTGGGCAACCTGGAGCAGGTGCTTCTCGACCACGACTACACCGTGCACTACATCGACACCCTTGGCACCGACGGCGTGCGCGGCATCGACCCGGCCGCGGCCGACCTCCTGGTGGTGCTCGGCGGTGAGATGGGCGCATACGAGACCGAGAGTTATCCGGTGCTCACCGACGAGATCGACTTGCTCACCCGCCGGCTCGCCGCCCGCCGCCCGGTCTTCGGCGTCTGCCTGGGCGCCCAGCTGATGGCCAGCGCCCTCGGCTCCCCGGTCTACCGAGGCCAGAGCAACGAGATCGGTTTCCGCCTGGTGGAGCCCACCGAGGCCGGCCAGGCCTCCCCGCTCCGCCACGTCAGCGGCATCCCGATGATGCAGTGGCACAGTGACACCTTCGACCTGCCGGCGGGAACCATCCGCCTGGCCGGGTCGGCCGCCTACGGCAACGAGGCTTTCGCCATCGACGACTGGGCCCTGGCCGTGCAGTTCCACCCCGAGGTGACCGCGGAGATGCACGAGACCTGGCTGAGCTCCTCCGAGGCCGAGGTCCGCGCCGAGGGTCTGGAGCCCGACGCCCTGCGGCAGGAACGCGCCCAGCACTCCGCTGCCATGCAGCAGGCGTCCAGCGCGATGTTCAGCGAGTGGCTGTCGGCCCTGCCGGGCGACGCAGCGGGTCCTCAAAGAACTCGGTGAGCAGAAGGCCGCACTCGCCCTCGGCCACCCCGGACACCACCTCGACCCGGTGGTTGAGCCGTCGGTCCCGCAGCACGTCGTAGAGCGAGCCGGCGGCGCCGGCCTTGTCGTCCCAGGCCCCGAAGACCACGAGGGGGATGCGGGCCGCCACGATCGCGCCGGCGCACATCACACAGGGCTCCAGAGTCACCACGAGGGTGCAACCGGTCAGGTGCCAGTCCCCGGTGGCGGCTGCTGCCTCACGGATGGCGACAACCTCGGCGTGCAGGGTCGGGTCCTGGTGGAGTTCCCGTTCATTGCGTCCCCGACCGATCACCCGGCCGGCGGCGTCCAGCACGACAGCGCCGACCGGAACGTCGCCGCTGGCCAGGGCGCCGTGCGCTTCGTGCAGGGCCAGCCGCATCCAGGCCAGATGTTCCTCGCTCTGCCGCACCACCCCACCCCATTTCCGAGTAGCCCACGAGAGCCGGACACCCGTGTGAGCTAGTAGATTGAGCCTATGCGAGTCCACGTAGCCGACCATCCGCTCATCACCCACAAGCTCACGGTGCTGCGTGATCAGAGCACCTCGTCACCGATGTTCCGGGCGCTGGTGGAAGAGCTGATGACGCTGCTGGCCTACGAGGGCACTCGCGGCGTGCGCGTCGACGAGGTCACCGTGCAGACCCCGGTGGCTATCGCCCGCGGCGTCAAGATCAGCGACCCGAAGCCGCTCGTGGTGCCGATCCTCCGCGCGGGCCTGGGCATGCTCGAGGGCATGGTCAAGCTGCTCCCCACCGCTGAAGTGGGCTTCCTGGGCATGGCACGCAACGAAGAGACCCTGCAGCCGACCACCTATGCGGAGCGCCTGCCGGACGACCTGTCCGACCGTCAGTGTTTTGTGCTCGACCCGATGCTGGCGACCGGCGGCTCGCTGATCGCGGCCATCGAGTTCCTCTTCGACCGGGGCGCCGTCGATGTCACCGCCATCTGCATCCTGGCCGCCCCCGAGGGTCTCGCCGCCGTCGAGGCCGCTTTGGCCGGCCGTGAGGTCACCATCGTTCTGGGCGCCGTCGACGAACGCCTCGACGAGCACGGCTACATCGTGCCCGGCCTCGGCGACGCAGGCGACAGGCTCTACGGCCTGGTCTGATCCGGCCCGGTCTGTTCAACCGGCTGCGGGCATCGTCACATTCGGCGCGCCCGCAGTACGCAGATCCTGCGACGTGCGGCGCGCCGACCGCGGTTAGATTCACAAAACTTTGAAATAGTTCGTATCTCGGTGGATTTCTTTGATGGATCGCCGTTTCGTGCGAGATCCTACGAACTCGTACAGCCCCTCGTGAACCTGATGCAGGCCACCGGGCACTTTCCGCCGTCACTGAATTGACACAACTTGTCACAGTCGGCTTTACTCACACTCATGACTTCCACCACACGCATCCCGACCTCCGCCGAGGCTTTGGGGACTGCCGGCATGATGATGCCCGGCAGTGTTATGGCGTGTTGCCGAATGTGCCGCTAGACCAGACAGGCACTCTCGCCGAGTCACCCGCCCCTCACCCGCTGATCTGCAGCCGCTGAGGACGCCGCCACTGCGGCAGGGAGACTCCAGGGCCCTCGCTACCGAGGCCGCCCGCTCCACCGGCCGCTCAGGCCGCCCTTTCTCGAACCCATGAGCGCGGATGCGCCGGGTTCCCTGCGCATCATCACCCCCAAGGATTCCGATCATGTCACTCGCACACATCGACTCAGCCCGCTCCGTCCAGTCCTACCGCCCCGAGCTCACCCTGGCCCCGGCGCCCGCACCGGCCGCACCGCGCATCCGCGCCGTACCCGACGGCAGCCAGGCCCGTGGCTTCGTGCTCTACGTCGGTATCGATGAGGCCAAGGCCGCCGCAGCGGGCACGAGCCTGCACCGCATCGTCGAGGAACTCAAGAAGCTGACCCAGGCGATCGCCCCCTCGTCCGAGACTCACGCCGCCGTGGCCCTGGCTCCCGACGGCGTCGGCGGCCGGGACGTGGACGTCGTGCGCCTGGCCCTGCAGGACCCGGCCGCCCTCGCCAAGCGCCGCACCACGGCCGACGACGCCGACCGGGCGCCCGGCGGCGTGGTCGTTGACATCTCCCGCAAGCGCGTGATCCTCGACAACGAGACCGCCGCGCTCACCTACAAGGAGTTCGAGCTGCTGCAGTACCTGGTGCTGCGCGAGGGCCGCACCATCGAGCGCGCCGAGCTCATCGCCAAGCTGTGGGACGCCGAGAGCGAAGAGGATGCGCCCAACGAGCGCACCATCGACGTGCACGTGCGTCGTCTGCGCGCCAAGCTGGGCCGCTACGAAGACATCGTGCGCACTGTGCGCGGCGTGGGCTACCGCTTCGACCGTCACGCCGACGTGTCGATCCGCCAGGCCAGCACGCCCAGCCCCGACCGCTTCTAACCGTCGCCGGCAGCTGGGTCGCACCCGCTCGTTTGCCGAGGTCGACCCGCGAGGTCTCTCCACGCTCGAGCAACGGGCGCACTCACCGGCCGTTAACGTGATTGAGGGCCGGTCGTAGAGGCAAACGACCGACCCTCTTCCCTTGCACCAAGAGTGTCCTGCAATCACATTCGCATCTTCCGCCACAGCAAACGGTTGACGCACTACGAATATATAACGAAGAGGTAACGGAGCGCCAGTTATCCAATCGTTATTTTCCTGCGAGTTCACAGTGCGTTCGCGTGGATCGCGATAAATGCCCCCTGCGTGCCGGCAGGCTGCGCGTCCGCCCTCGCGGTTGCGGGCGTAGCGTGTCGTCCAGGAAGAATCGGAGGAAACACCGTGGACATCATCCGCTTGCAACCCGCCGGACTCGTCAAGAGTCCGGCGTTCAGTCACGTCGCGATCGTTCCCGCGGGAGCCACGACCATCTATGTGGGCGGTCAGAACGGCGTTGACGACACCGGCACTGTCATCTCCGCGGATATCGCCGAGCAAACCAGCCGGGCGGTCGACAACGTCGTTGTCGCGCTCGGAGCGGCCGGCGCATCCCTCGTCGACGTCGTGCAGTGGACTGTACTAATCGCCGCGGATGCCGATCTCGGCGCCGCCTACGGCGCCATCGCGCCGCGGCTCGTCGGGCCCGGTGTCCCACCGCTGGTGACCGCGGCACGGGTGGCGGGACTGGGAGTACCGGGAGCCCTCATCGAAGTAAGCGTGATCGCGGCCAAACTGCCGTCATAGGACCGGCGGTCACGCGACCGACGGGCCCTTCGGACCACCAGGTCGATGATCACGCCTCCCGCGAGCGCGACCGCGACCGCTACCACGGCGCCCAGCACCGGTTGATCCCGTAACCAGGCGCCGGCGAAGACGCCGACGAGGACCGAGTAGCCGGCCCATGCCACCCCAGACACGGCGCTGAGCGGCACGAAACGGCGTCGGGCGAACCCGCTCGAGCCGGCCATGACGTTCACCGCAACCCGGCCGACGGGCACGAATCGAGCCGTGAGGATGACGGACGCCGCACGCCGGTCGAGGGCGCGGCGCGCACGATCGAGCAGCCGGGACGCTCTCGGCCCGCGTGTCCAACGGAAGCGTTCGAGGTCGACCCGGCGGCCGAGGGAGAACGCCAAGTTGTCACCGACGAACGACCCGATGGCCGCCACCAGGAACACCGCCCAGGGGTTCGGGGTCCCGGTGGCAACCCCGATCGCGGCGACGGCCACCACGACGGGCTCACTGGGCATGGGCGGAAAGAACCCGTCGAGTGCCACGAGCAGCAGAACCACGACGAGCACGAAGGGGGATGCCGCCCAGGAAAGTATGAGCTCGTTGAGCGTCTCCACAAGGATCCGATCTGCCGGGAAGGCCACCTCAGCGCGATGGCGGTGAGGCGGGACTTCGTCTGTCTCCGACGCTACGGAAGCGCTCCAGCACGCACCATCGAGCTGGCTCCCGTACTCGCAGGCGGGCTAACCCCACCATCGCCGCCCGAGGGAGTTGTCTAACGGGTGACTCCTAGAGCCTCCTCGGCAGCACGAGCCCGTTGTCGTAGGCGGCGATGACCAGCTGCGCGCGGTCCCGCGCGGTTAGTTTGCTCAGCAGGTGCGAGATGTGTGATTTCACCGTCTTGACCGAAATTGTGAGGTGCACGGCCAACTGGTCGTTGGAGAGACCCCGACCGATCAACCCCAGGACTTCGACCTCGCGGTCGGTGAGTGCGGCTGCCGCTCCGCGCTTGGCCGCTGCTCCCGCGGCTTCGGGCGCGCGGTTCAGGTAGTGCGCCACGAGCCGGGTGAGAACAGACGGGGCGAAGAGCGCCTCGCCCGTGCTGGTGCGGACGATGGCGTCGATGAGATCGCCCGGCTTGCTGTCCTTGAGCACAAAGCCGCTTGCTCCGGCCCGCAACGCGTCAAACACGTATTCGTCGAGCTCGAACATACTCAGCATCAGCACCCGGGCGCCGCGGAGAGCGGGGTTCGAGCAGATTCGTCTGGTGGCCTCGATGCCGTCCAGCCGGGGCATGCGCACGTCCATGAGGATCACGTCGGGGAGGGTGGCCTCAGCGACGTCGACGGCCTCGAACCCGTCACCCGCCTCGCCGACGACCAGGAGTCCGGCCGCGGCGTTGATGACCTGGGCAAGACTACGGCGCAGGAGCAGCTGGTCGTCGACCAGGACCACCCTGATGGGCCGGGCGGGCGCGGTCATGGTTCGTCCCGGTCGGGCAGCCGGGCCTCGAGGCGGAATCCGCGCCCGTGTGGTTCGGCCACCAGAGTGCCGCCGAGGCTCTGGGTGCGTTCCCGGAGCCCGACGAGCCCCTGCCCTGCACCCGGGACAGCCAGCCATGCTGGTGTGGACCCCACATCGGTCACCGTCAGCGTGATGACGGATCCGCTGCGAACCAGCCGCACCCGGACGGCCGTCGGCCCGGAGTGCCGGAGGGTGTTGGCGAGTGCTTCGCGCACGATGACGATGATCGCGAGCTGCACGCCCGGCGACACGTCGCCGAGGTTTCCACCGTCGAACTCGACGGCCAGGCCGTTTCGGGTCGCTCCGGCGATGAGTCCGGGCAGGGATTCGAGGCTGTCCACCGGCAGCCGCGGCGCGGGGTCGTCGGTGCGGCGCAGCACCCCGAGCATGCGGCGCAATTCCACCGTCGCTTCCCGGCTGGCCGTCTCGATGTCCCCCAGCGCCTGCAACAGGGTGGCACGGCTCTCACCGTGGTCGTCGAGGTGCTTGGCGGTGGCCGCGCGAACGGTGATCAGGCCCAGCCCGTGCGAGACGATGTCGTGCAGGTCACGGGCAATCTGGAGGCGTTCGACCGCCACAGCGCTCGCCGCTGCCCACTCGGTGAGCGCGGCCTCGTGGGCATCGCGCTCGGCGCGAAGGGTGACAAGTGCCCACACCGAAATCGTCACGGTGGCGGCGATGATCCCAATCGGGAGGCTGACCGCGAGCGCGCCCGTCACACCGAATGTGGCGGAGACGAGGAGCACGGCTGTCAATGCGGCGATCGCGAGAGGCGCCGCCCGGGATCGCCGTGCCGGACGCTCCCCCAGTGTCATGCGCCCGAGTCTACTGAGCGGCCGAGTCGGGGGCATCGGACCCAGGTCTGACAGTCCTGGGCCCGCCGGCAGCTGCACAGCGCCGCCCTGGGTCGGATGCGTGCCGCGCTGAGGCCCACTTCACTGGAAGGACCGGCCGTTCCCCGGGCAGAGAGGCAGGCATGATCAGCATCGAGCACATCCACAAATCGCATGGTCGACGGGAGGTGCTTCACGGCATCAGCTTCCAGGCCCGGCCCGCTCGGGTCACCGCGTTCCTCGGCCCGAACGGCGCCGGGAAGAGCTCGGCGTTGAGAATCCTGCTCGGTCTGGACCGGGCCTCATCCGGTCTCGCGCTGATCGACGGAAAACGCTACCGCGACCTCGACCGCCCCATGAGGACGGTGGGTGCGATGTTCGACGGCCCGGGTGCCAGTGCCGGGCGCTCCGCACGGGACCATCTCCGGTGGATGTGCACGAGCAATGGCATCGCGCCGAGCCGGGTGCCGGAGGTGCTCGCGATCGTGGGGCTTGAGCGCCACGCAAAGGACAAGGTCGGCACGTTCTCGCTCGGAATGGGGCAGCGGCTGGGGATCGCGTCTGCGCTCCTCGGATCACCGGCGACCCTGGTGCTCGACGAGCCCACGAACGGCCTCGACCCCGACGGGCTGCGTTGGCTGCGGTCATTCCTGAGAGGCCAGGCCAACGCCGGGCACACGGTTCTGGTGTCCAGCCACCTCATCACGGAGATGGCCGATCTCGCGGACGACGTGGTGGTCATCAACGACGGGAGCATCGTTGCAACCGGGAGTGTCGCCGCCGTGCGCGGCAGCCGGCCCTCTCTGGAACACGCGTACTTCGCCCTGACCGACCCCGGTCTCCTCCCGTGAACGGCCTTCTCCTGGGGGCGTCCGGGAACCGGGTCGGGGCCGAGGTGGTCAAATTCACCACAACCACGGCACTGTGGATGCTGCCCGTGCTGACCATCGCCCTCACCGGTTCGTTGACCTACCTCGCGGGCCGCTCGGAGGTGGCGGCAACCGGGGGCGACCTGGCCGGGGCAACCTCGGCGACCAACCCGCAGCTGTACTCCGCTCAGCCGTTGCCCGTGGAGTATCAGGGGTTCGACATGATGAACATCGGGCTCATCCTGATGATCGCGCTCGGCGCACTGTATGCCGGCAGCGAGTACCGTACCGGGCTGCTCCGCAGCTCCCTCATCGCTGACCCGCACCGGCTCCGACTCTTCGCCACCCGGACTGCGGTTCTCGCTCTCGTGGTCGCGGTGACCGCCAGCGCGGCGATGGGTGGCGGCACCGTGCTCCGGCACCTCGCGCTCGGCGACCAGGGTCTGGACCCGCTGGCCTTTCCGCCGCTCGTGTGGCGAAACATCGCCGGCGTCGCACTGACCTGGACGGCACTCGCCCTGCTGGCGTTCGCGATCGGCGTGCTGGCCCGCAACGCGATCCTGCCGCTGGTCGTCATCGTGCCGCTGTCGGTAGGCCTGGGCGACTTTCTCACCACCCTGTGGGCACCCGCACGATTCGTCCCGCCGGCCGCCGGCGCCAGCCTGTACACGCCGGCGGACGGCACCCACCTTGGCGCAGCGGCCGGCGCGATCGTGCTGGTCGCGTGGGTTGTCGCTAGCCTCACACTGGCCGGGATCGTGTTCCGGCGCCGTGATGCGTAGCCGGGGCGGAGCGCTCATGTATCGAGCGATCGCCGCGGAGCTGACGAAGATCCGCACGCTCCCCGCCGCCCTGGTGACGATCAGCGCCGCCCTCGTGCTGCCGCCGGCGCTGTCTTTCGCGATGGGGCTGAATGTCGCCGCCTCCCGCTCACCGGCCGCGACCGGCGACGACACGGGCGGGTTCGAGGTCGCCGGCTTCGGCCAACCGCTCGTCATCCTGCTCGCTGCACTCATCGTCGGCTGCGAGTACCAGAACGGTCTGCTTCGCAGTTCCCAGCTGGCCGTCCCGAACCGGCTGCGGCTCCTGGGCGCGAAGGCGATCGTCGTCGCCGCCCTCGCCTTCCTGCTGGCGGTCGTCGCCGTCGGGTTGGGCGTCGCCGTGCGTCAGGTATCGACCGGGGGAGCGGGCATCGCCGAGCTGGAGCTCACCCCGGCGATGACGCTGAACCTGCTCATGGTCGGCCTGAACTGGACCTGCATCAGCCTCATCTCGGCCGCGCTTACGGTTCTCGCCAGGTCCATCCTGCTTCCGGTGATCGTCCTAATCCCCCTGGTCCTGGGGCTCGGGGTGGCGCTGGTCGGTCTGCTCCCCTGGCTGAAGTTCACCCCCGACCTCGCGGGGCTGCAACTCATCTCGCGGTACCCGGGCATGGGGCTGCTTGAGCCACTCCCCGGCGGTGTCGTCATGGTCGCCTGGGTCGTCCTGCTCCTGGCTCCCGCGTTCGTGCTCTTCGGTCGTCGGGATGCCTGATCCGGAGCCGCTCAGCGCCGGCCGAGCCTGGCGGGAACGGGCAGCCGCACGACCAGGGCGCCAGGATCAACACTGAACCGACCGGCACGGGTCTCGCCGACCGGGTCACCGTCAATCTCGGCGAGCACCGGGCGGTCGAGCTGAAACCCGAAGTCGCGACCCGACCATTGGCGCAGCGATGCGGCCCCGTTGCGGATCCGCGCGGCGACCTCGACCGCCACGCCCAGCCAACCGGCAACGACGTTGGGCCGCAGCACCACCAGGTCCAGTCGTTCATCGTCAACCTTCGCGCCGGTGGCGAGTTCGATATTGGCCACCACCGAGCTGCAGTTGCAGGCCAACACCATGAGGCACTCGTGGCTCGTATGCTCCTCACCGTCGACAGACAGGGTCACCCCGAATCCCTCGCGGAACATCGTCGCTCCACCGGCGACGACATAGGCGCCCCAGCCCACCTTCTTCTTGAGGCCATCATCGGTCTGCGCCATGATGTCGGCGTCCAGGCCGACTCCGCCCATGACGACGAACACCCGTTCTTCGCCATCGTCGAAGGTAGCCAGTCCCACGTCGATGGCGTGGTTCTGCCCCAGGAACGCGATCTCCAGGGCGTCGTCGAGAGAATCGACCGGGATGCCCAGGTTGCGGGCGAGCAGGTTTCCCGTGCCGCTGGGGAGCAGACCGCACGGCACCGAGGTGCCGCGCAACACGCCCGCTGCCGCCCGCACCGTGCCGTCGCCGCCCATGACGCAGACGAGGTCCGGGGCAAGCGCCAGTGCCGACCGGGCCGCGGCGACGCCCGAATCATCCCTGTTCGTCTCGAACCACAGGGGGTCATCCCAGCCGAGGCGGCTCGCGGCGGCGCCAACCCGAGCCTTCGTTTCCTCAAGATCCGGGAACTTGCTCGGATTGATGACGACGGCGACGGACGGGGTTCGACTTCGCGAGGCATCCATACGCGCACTATAGAACGGTCCGGCCGCACGGGCGGCAATGCGCGATCGACCGGGCTAGGCTGCCGGGGACGCCGCGCCGATCCCATATTGTTGAACACGGGATGCCCGGGGGCACGGTGAGGAGGCAACATGGTCGATCGTGCAATAGCCGTCGGCGCGTGGGAGTCGCTGTTTCGCGCCCAGGTCGCCATCATGCGCAGCCTGGCCGAGGACTTCCCGTCCCGCGAGATCTCCTTCAACGAGTACGACGTGATGTTCAATCTGTCCCGCCAGCCCGAACGCAGCATCCGGTTGCGGGAGTTGAACAAGCATGTGTTGCTCACCCAGCCCAGCGTGAGCCGGCTGGTGGACCGCCTGGCGTCCAGGGGCTACGTGCTCAAGCACGCCGACCCCGACGACGGTCGCGGCGCCATCGTGCAGCTGACGGATGCCGGCTTCGCGCTCTTTCGGCGGGTGGCGCTGGACCACATGGGCTCGATCAGCACGCGGGTGGGCGACAGCCTGAGCGACGATGAACTCCTGCAGCTCACCGCCCTGTGCGACCGGCTACGGCTGGGACCGGACCAGCCGGTCTGAGCCGCCGCGGGTGGCGGCGAGGCAAGGGCCCTACCCCTCACCTCGCCGTGGCACTCCCTTGCAGGACTGCCATCTCGGCCAGACGACCCGAACGCTGCCTGACTGAGAATCCGGGTGGCGCGTTGGACAAAACTAAGGTTAGCTCAGTTTTGTGCCCGCTGCGGCGCTGCGGGAATCTCGCCGAGCGCCACCGCCCCTGTGCAGGCGGAGGCCGCAAGCGTAATCTGCCCGACAGGAGGTGCGTTATGCGCGCAGCAGAGAACGACCGGATCATCATCCGCGGCAAAACCGATTCAACGCCTGACCGGCACGGCACCATTCGCGAGGTCCGCGGCCCCGAGGGCGAGCCGCCCTACCTGGTCTCCTTCGACGACGGTCACGAGACCCTGGTCTTCCCCGGCACCGACTTCGTGGTCGAGCACGCCCGCTGACCGGCGCAACCGTTGCCGCAGCGGATAACTGCGCCTGGCGTACCGGGCGCAGTTGTCCGCACGGGCACCAGTTGCCGGCGGCTACCCTCAGGTATGCCCGATCCCGACCTCCGCTCCCCCGCCACCGATCCGGCCGGCGGACCCGTCGCCGCGCGCGCTGACGATCTGATCGACCGGCTCCGGGCCTGGATGCCGCTCGCACCCGGGCAGGCCGTGCTGCGGGACGAGTACCTCGGGTTCGTCCTCGGCTCGCCCGAGGCGGCGCTGGAACGCCACGGCGGACCCGAACACGTCACCGGGAGCTGCTTCGTCTTCACCCCCGACCTGGCGCAGGTGCTGCTGTGCTTTCACAAGAAGGGCCGGTTCTGGGTGCAATTGGGCGGTCACGTCGAGGCGGCCGACGGCTCCGTTGTCGACACCGCCCTCAGGGAAGCCCGCGAGGAATGCGGAATCGACGACCTCGATCCGGTCGGCGGCGGCATCCTGGATCTGGACCGGCACAACCTGGGTGACGGCTTCAGCTGCCGTACGCACTGGGACGTGGGCTTTGCGGCGATCGCCAGACCGGAGGCCGCCCCGGTGGCGAGCGATGAAAGCGACGATGTCGCGTGGTGGCCGGTGGATGCGCTGCCGCAGAACGTTCCCCCGCAGTTCGCGCTCCGCCTGGCCGGTGTGCTCGCCGAGCTCGGCAACCAGGAGCGGGCGACGCACTAAGCCCCGACCGGGGGCGGTCAGCCGAAGGCGTGGAGGCCGAGGTCGACGCTGAGCCGATCGCTCACGAGACGCCCGCGCACACTGGTGCCCTGCGCGTCCAGCGGCGGGCTGACCACGGCGGCGCCGAGCCGGCCGGGTGCTGCCAGCACGATGGCGCCGGAGACGCTCGACTTCGCCGGAATCCCGACGCTTTGCATCCACCGGCCCGACCCGTCGTAGACCCCGCAGGTGGCCATCACCGACACGACGTCGCGGGCGATCCCGGCCGGCACCACCCGCTCGCCGGTAACGGGGTTCACGCCCCGGCAGGCCAAGGTCGCGCCCATCACCGCGAGGGCCCGGGCGTCGACGAGCACGGCGCAGGCCCTGGCGTACACTTCCACGGCGTCGTCGGCACTGACCCGCAGGGTGCCCTCCGACCGCATCAGGTGCGCCAGAGCGTGGTTGCGGTCGCCGAGTAGGTGTTCGGTGCGGGCGATGCCCTCGTCCACCTCGAGCGGGCGCCCGGCGAATGCCGACAGGCCCCGCAGGATGCGGTCGTTCCGGGCGGCGACGTCGTCACCGTCGACGAGGGCGGCGGTGAGCAGCGCCCCGGCGTTGACCATGGGATTCGGTGGGCGGCCGGTGCCGCTTTCGAGCTTGATGGCGTCGAAGGCCTCACCGGTCGGTTCGATGCCGATGCGATCAAACGCTTCTCCGTGGGTATCCAGCAGGGCCAGGGCGAAGAGGAAGGGCTTTACGGCCGACTGCACACTGAAGAGCACGTCGGCCTGTGCACTGCTCCGCACGGTGCCGTCCGGCAGCACGAGCGCGATTCCGCACAACCCCGGGTCGGCGTCGGCCAACTGAGGGATGCTGTCATCGACCGCTCCCCCGGCTTCGGAGACCACCCGGTCACGGAGCGAATCGAGGTCGTACGTGCGAGGGTCCGAGGAGCGGCTCATCAACCCATCCTGTCACGGCCGGAAACGACGAAAGCGGCCCACCGAAGTGAACCGCTTTCAATCTGTGCGCCCGAAGGGATTCGAACCCCCAACCTTCTGATCCGTAGTCAGATGCTCTATCCGTTGAGCTACGGGCGCAGTGATGAATTCGGGACCGAAACCCTCGAAGACAACTTAGAAACTATAACAGATATTTTGAGCCCTCTGGTGCGCCTAGGGCCCTCCAGCTGTCCAATTGCGCCAGTTGGCGCTTCAGGGCGACCTGTCGATACGAGGTATCCACCAGTTCCGCCAACTCCACCCAGTCGGTCCGGGGTGAATCGAAGTCGATGGCGAGCCAGCCGGCCGGGCCGAAATAGGGCGGGATGAAGAAGCGCGCATCCTGCACGAGGGCCCGCCGCTCCTCGGGGTCGGGCTTGAAGACCATGCTGTGCGGCCGGTCCATGCTCGCACCGACGGTGACGAAGATCTTCTTGCCGGCACGGAAGGTGGGCCGCCCCCAGGCGAGCACCTCGACGGCCTCGGGGAAGGCCAGGCACAGGGCGCGCAGGCGCTCCAACGCGGCATCCGGTTCGTCGAAGAGCAGCGGATGCTCCATGACTACCCGGGCTCCCCGACAGCCGCGACCGGCGCATCCGTTGTGGGCACGGCCGTGCGGATACCCAGCCAGGAAACGATGCCGCCCGCGAACATCAACGCGGCCACCAGCATCATCGCGCGCTGGAAGCCGGCGACATCCAGCGCAGACCCGACGATGGTGCCGGTCAGGGCGATCGCGACGAGGCCGGCGACGCGGGCCACGGCGTTGTTGATCGCCGAACCGATGCCCGCCTGGCCGGAGTGGATGGAGCCGAGCACGGCCGAGGTGAGCGGCGCCACCGTGATCGCCAGGCCGAGTCCCACCAGCACAATTCCCGGCAGCACCTGCAGGGCGAAGTTGACCGGCGGTACCGCCGTGGTCACCAGCAGGAAGCCGGCACCGGCCACGAACGGGCCGATCGTCATGAACAGCCGCGGCCCGTGTTTACCGGCCAAGGTGCCGAAGAGGGTGGCGAAGAGCAGCATCATCACGGTGGCCGGGATGCCGGCGAGCCCCGCGAGGGTGGCGGAGAAACCGCCGACCTCCTGGAGGTAGAGGGCGAAGAGGAAGAAGCCCAGGTTGAGCGCGGCGTAGATCCCGACGGTGGCGATGTTGCCCACGGCGAAGTTGCGCACCCTGAAGAGGCCCAGCGGCATCATCGGCTGCGGGGCCCGCGCCTCCCACCAGAGGAAGGCTGCGAACGCGATCAGGCCGATGGCCATCGGGAGGTAGACGACGGGGCTGCCCCAGCCGAACCGGCCCTTTTCGATCAGGGCGAAGACCGGCCCGCCCAGCCCCACCACGGCCAGGCAGGCGCCGAGCACGTCGACGCGGGCGCCTACGGCAGGCCGGGTCGGTTCCTGAACGCGGCGTAGCAGGAACATCGTGACGGCGATCGGAATGACGTTGATGAAGAAGACCAGCCGCCAACTCACCGCATCCACCAGGATGCCGCCGAGCAACGGGCCGGCGATGCCGGCGACCCCGGTCCAGCCGGTCCAGGCGCCGATGGCCTTGCCCTGCGCGACACCGCGGAAGGTGGAGGTGATCAGGGCCAGCGAACTGGGAACCAGCAGCGCCGCCGCCACCCCCTGAAGCAGTCGGGCGATGACGAGGAGGACTCCGGTGGGCGCCAATCCGCAGGCCAGGGAGGTGATCCCGAACCAGATCAGGCCCGCGCGCAGCACCCGCACCCGGCCGAAGGTATCGGAGAGCGACCCGGCCACCAGGATCAGCGCGCCCAGGCTGAGCAGGTAACCGTCGACCACCCACTGCTGCAGCGGCAGGCCGCCGCCGAGTTCCCTGGAGATGGCCGGCAGAGCGACGTTGATGATCGAGCCGTCCAGGAACGCCACGAATGACGACAGGATGGCCACAATCAGAATGCGCCGTTGGCTGGAGGTCACCCGATCAGTCAACACCACCGCGCGCGTTGTACACCAGCACATCCGCCGCGCCGTACTCCCGGAACACCCGTAGCGCCTCGTCGCGGCCGATGTCCTGCACCACGGTGATGCCACGGGCCTCGAATTGCTCCGCCCAGTCCTCACGCATCGGGCCCTCATCGAAGCCGGTCAGAGTTTCCAGCTCGGCGCCGGAGCCGGCCACGACCAGTCGGCGCACCCCCGACCACATCGTTGCGCCGTAACACATCACGCAGGGGCGCCAGTTGACCACGAGTTCCAGGGGACGGGCCGGATCGGCGCCAAGGTCCCAAGAGCCTGTCGCACGTTGCGCCAGCCCGAGGGCCATGACCTCGGCATGAGCTCCGGCCACGCCGGTGGACAGCACCACGTTCACCCCGACCGACACGAGCTCGCCCGTACCGGCATCGACGACGATGGCGGCAAACGGTCCGCCGTTGCCCTCCCGGTAGTTCCGTGCGGCGAGCGAATTCACCAGGGCCATCCGCTCGTCCAGGGTCGGCAGCGTCTGCGGGAGTCCGGGCATGAGCTCGGTCAACCATGACGGCAGTGCCAGGGTGAATGTGGTTTCCATAGGGACCTTCCGTCAGAGGCGCCGCACCGCGCGAAGCCGAGACCCCACAGCGTACGAGGCGGATGTTTCCGGCAGGTTATGCCGCCGAGCCCCGCTCTCGGCGTTGTTTCCACCGACATCTCCACTGCAACCGCCGAACACGGCTGCACCCTGATAACCTCCGGGCACCGCCCTGTGCACCGATGCGCCATTGTCCTCGTGCGGCCCGACCACCGACGATCTGGAGCCGACCGCATGAGCGCACCGACCACCATCCGCCCCGTGGTCGGCATCCGTCGTTCCCGGGTGGCGGTGAGCGCCAGCTACGCCGCGCAGGGCTTCGGCTACGCGGTGGTCGTCACCTCGCTGCCCAACCTGAAGACCCGGTACGGCATCGACGACACCGTGGTGTCGCTCATCGTTCTGCTGGTCTGCCTCACAGCGGCCGGCGGTTCGCTGCTGGCCGATCGACTCGCGGTGCGCTGGGGCAGCAGGGTGGCCCTGGTGGTGGGACTGCTCCTCGAGGCCGTGGCCCTGCCGCTGATCGCCTCCCCGGTGGGGCTGCCCGCGTTTATCGCCGCGTTCGCGATCTACGGCGCGGGCCTGGGCATCGTCGATGCCGCCGGCGCCATGCAGGGCGTGCTGGTGCAGCAGCGCATCGGCGTCTCCGTGATGGCCGGATTCTTCGCCTGGTACACCGGCGCCGCCATCGCCGGCGCCCTGCTGATGTCGGCCGTTGCCGGCACCGCGGCCAACGCCGGCATCGCCCTGGTTGCGGGCGCCGTCGTCGCCCTCGCCGTCGCCGTCGTGGGTCTGCGCGGCTTCGACCCGCGGCGTACCAAGCTTCCACCGGCCCCGAATGCGGCCCCGCACGGCAAGCTGCCTCGCCGCGGCATCGTGTTGTTCGGCACCGTGGTGCTGGCCGCCTTCGTGGTGGACTCCGCCGTGAGCACTTGGAGCACGGTGTACCTGCACGATGTGCTTCTCACCGGCGCCGCGATCGCTCCGCTCGGCTACGCCGCCTACCAGGCCGCCATCCTGGTCACCCGCATCGGCGCCGACGTGCTGGTGCGCCGGTTCGGCCGGGTCGTGTTGGCCGCCTGCACCACGGTGCTGGCGATCCTCGGCTGCCTGGTCGTGGCGACGGTGCCCGTCACCTGGGCCGCCGTGGCCGGCTTCGCCCTGGCCGGTTTCGGGGTCGGTGCCCTGGTGCCGCTGGCATTCAGCGCGGCGGGCGAGCTGCACGAGGCCCGCAGCGACGAGGTGATCGCCAGGGTCAACCTGTTCAACTACGCCGGGGCGGTGCTCGGCGCCGTGCTGGTGGGTCTCCTCGCCGACTCCACCGGGCTCGCCCAGGCGTTCCTGCTGCCGATGGCGCTGCTCATCCCGGTGCTGTTCCTGGCCCGGCGGTTCGCGCCGCGCCCGGCCCGCACTTCCGCGCAGAGACCGGGCTAGACGATGCGCGGGCCAGGTGCTTGACTGCCCCCATGGTGCACACGCTCAGAAACACGCAGGCCTCGTTCGAATATCAGGGCCTGCGCGCCCTGTTCATCAACTGCACCCTCAAGCGCAGCCCGGAGATCAGCAACACCCAGGGCATCATTTCCCTCAGCGCACACCTCATGCGCGAGCAGGGTGTGCACGTCGAGGTCATCCGCGCCATCGATCACGACATCGCCACCGGCGTCTACCCCGACATGACCGAGCACGGCTGGGCGACGGATGCCTGGCCGGCCCTGTTCGACAAGGTCGCGGCCGCCGACATCCTCGTGCTCGGCGGGCCCATCTGGCTCGGCGACAACAGCTCGGTCACCAAACGGGTCATCGAACGGCTTTACGCGATGTCGTCCGAGTACAACGACAAGGGCCAGTACATCTACTACGGCAAGGTGGGTGGCGCCATCATCACCGGCAACGAGGACGGCGTGAAGCACTGCTCGTCCAACATCCTGTACAGCCTGCAGCACATCGGCTACACGATCCCGCCCGCAGCGGATGCCGGCTGGATCGGCGAGATCGGTCCAGGGCCGAGCTACCTGGATGCGGGCTCCGGCGGCCCTGACAACGAGTTCACCAACCGCAACACCACGTTCATGACCTGGAACCTGATGCACCTGGCCGCGATTCTCAAGGCCAACCGCGGCATCCCCGCTTACGGCAACCTGCGACAGGAGTGGGACGCCGGCGAACGCTTCGGGTTCGAACCGAATTCGTAAGTACCGCTAGGGCACGACAGGCCCCGAGCACGCGAACCGGGGCAGGAGGGACACACGATGCTCCGCCCTCTGCCGGACAACGCCCCGGCGCACCAGTCACCGTCCGCATTCCGGCCCTGGCCCCTGGAGGTTCTCGTCGCCGGCGGCCTGGTTCGGGGCAGCCTCCCCGTCGCGGGGGTGCAGACCTGGCGCGGAATCCCCTACGCGGCCCCGCCGGTCGGGCCGCTGCGGTTCCGCGCACCCCAGCGGGTGATCCCGTGGGCGGGCGTCCGCGACGCCGGCAGCTACGGCCCCGTCGCCCCGCAAGACCGGGGCACCCAGTTCAAGGGCGTCAGCCGCCGCACCCGCATGGGCGAGGACTGTCTCAGCCTGAACGTGCAGCGGCCCGCCGACCGGCCGGACGAGGCCGATCTGCCGGTGATGGTCTTCATCCACGGCGGCGGCTACGCCTCCGGTTCCTCACAAGACTTCACGGAACGCAGCCAGACCATCGTGCGGAGCGGCCGCACCGTCTACGTCGCCCTCAACTACCGGCTGGGCGCCCTCGGCTACCTCGACTTCAGTCGGTTCAGCACCCCCAACCGTCCCTTTGAGAGCAATCTCGGGCTGCGGGACCAGGTGGCCGCCCTGGAATGGGTGCGGGACAACATCCGGTCGTTCGGCGGCGACCCGCACAACGTCACCGTGATCGGCGAGTCTGCCGGCGGCAATGCCGTGGTGACGCTGCTCGCGACGCCCGCAGCCCGTGGACTGTTCGCCAGGGCGATCGCCCAGAGCCCGCCGTCGAACGCGGCGTACTCCCCCGCGTTGGCCGGCCGCTGGGCCTCCGAGTTCATCGAGGTGCTGCGGCAGGGCCGCGCGCCGGAGCTGGCCGGCGGCCGGCGGCCCGCCGCCGAATTGCTGGACACCGCCACGTGGCCCGCCCTGGTCCGTGCCGCCCTCGTGCTGCAACGACGCACCCCGGATGTCGACCCGGGCACCTTCTGCATGGCCCCCGTCGTCGACGGGAGTTTTTTGCCCGAACGCCCCCTCGACGCTTTCCGCCAGGGGCACGCTCATCCGGTGCCGCTGATCATCGGCACCAACGACAGGGAGGGCTCGATGTTCCGCGGCCGGATCGACATCTTGCCGCGGTCGATCCAGCGCATCCAGTCGCTCTTCGACGAGGCCCCGCCCGGCTCCCATCAGGACATGCGGGCGGTGTATTCCGCCCTGCCTGCCCTGCGCGCCGAAGTGGACTTCAGCGGCGACTATGCGTTCTGGTTTCCCAGCGTGCAGGTTGCCGAGCTGCACTCCCGGTCGGCACCGGTTTACCTCTACCGCTTCGACCTGGCTCCCCGGCTGTTACGCCTCCTCGGCTTCGACGCCACGCACGGACTCGAACTGCTCGCCCTCTCCACGTCGGCCACCGACAGTCAGCTGCGCAAACTCACGGCCCTGGGCGGCCGGGCGAGTTTTCTGCGCACCGGCGACCGGATGCGCGAGCACTGGCTGCATTTTGCGGCCACCGGCCTCACCGGGCCGGGCTGGCCGGTCTACACCGAGGGCGATCGCCTGACCCTCATTTTCGACGAGGAGGACCGGGTGGAATCCGACCCCCGCGGCGAGCGCCGGATGGCCTGGCTGCAGTTCCTGCCCAACCTGTAGCCGCCGCCGACCCCGCCGGCTCAGCGACCGCCCACGATGTCGCCGGCGTTCACGCCCACCCAGCGCACCAGCGGCAGGAGATGAGCGGCGAGCTCTTGGCCACGGTCGGTGAGGCTGTAGTCCACCCGGGGCGGGATGGTGGGCTGCGCGTCGCGGTGCACGAGACCGTCGGCCTCGAGGGTGCGCAGGGTCTGCGCGAGCATCTTCTCGCTGATGCCCTCGATACCACGACGCAGTTCGCCCCAGCGCAGGCTGGTCTCGGTGAGCGCCACGATCACAAGCACGCCCCACTTGCTGGTGACGTGGTCCAGCACCACCCGGCTGGCGCAGCCGGCCGCGAAAACGTTCGCCGCCGGCATCCCGGCCCCGGCCGGTGCCGGATCGCCGACCAGCTGGGCAAGGCGCTCCCGCACGACTGCGTCGGCGGTGGACGGGGCGGCCGGGGTGGACAGTGCAGCGGTCATAGAAACTAGCTTACCTAAAGGTGGGTACCTGCGGTTGGGAAGTATTGGGCGGGCCGGCGGGTTGCACCGACCAGAAGGCACGCATCTTGCGGGTCGCGAAGGGAACATCCAATGTCTATCGTCGTCACCGGAGCCACCGGCCAGCTCGGGCACCTCATCGTCGAGCACCTCATCAACCGCGGCGTCACCCCGGCCGAGATCACCGCCGTCGGCCGGAACACAGCGCGTCTGGCCGACCTGGCCGGGATGGGCGTGGCCACGGCGGTCATCGACTACGCCGAGCCGGCCAGCCTGGCCGCCGCGTTCACCGGCGCCGACGTGTTGATGCTCGTCTCCGGCAGCGAGGTGGGGCAGCGTGTCGCGCAGCACAGCAACGCCATCACCGCCGCGGTCGCCGCCGGAGTGGGCCGCATCGTGTACACGAGCGCCCCGAAGGCCGACACCTCGGCCCTGATCCTCGCCCCCGAGCACAAGGCCACCGAGGAGGCCCTGCTGGCATCCGGCGTTCCGTTCACGATCCTCCGCAACGGTTGGTACACCGAGAACTACGCGGCCTCCGTGCAGCAGGCCCGGGAGACGGGCGTCTACCTCACCAGCACCGGTGCGGGCCGGGTGGCCAGCGCCTCGCGCAGCGACTACGCCGAAGCCGCAGCCGTGGTGCTCACCACCCCCGGCCACGAGAACGCCGTCTATGAGCTCGCCGGAGACATCGCCTGGACCGGCACCGACATGGCTGCCGCCCTCACCGAGGTCGTCGGCCGCCCTGTCGTCTTCACCCCGGTCTCCCCAGAGGAGCACACGGCCATCCTCACCGGCGCCGGCCTGGACGGCGGCACCGTCGGCTTTGTGGTGGCCCTGGACGGCAACACCCGCGACGGCCTGCTGGCCGGCGGGTCGAGCGACCTGGCCACCCTGATCGGCCACCCCACCACTCCGTTGCTGGACGGTCTGCGCGCGGTCGCGTAACCCCCTGCGGCGGTGTTGCCGCCGCTCTGAGCCTCCGTCCCCGGCGCACCCTGCGCCGGGGGCGGAGCCATTGAGCCCGCCGGAGGCCTCGACTACGCTGTACGGATTATCGGAGGGAGATCATGAAACCGCTTTCTGCTACCGAGATCCGGGATTCCATCGTGAACGCCACCACCGACGAGATCGCCCGGATGCCGCTCCCCGGGCTGCACGAAACCATCTGGGACGAACGTGAGTATCTGGGTTGGCGTGACCCGCAGGCCGCACACCGCGGCTACATCGTGTTCTGGCGGGGCGATGCTCCATTGGGCATGATGCTGCGGGCCGCGGCGCGGGGGCCCGGTCGGTCGATGTCTGCGTTCTGTTCGCTGTGCCGCACGCAGCAGCCGGCGCACCAGGTGAGCCTGTTCAGCGTGCCCAAGGCCGGCCAGGCCGGTCGGGACGGCAACACCGTCGGAACCTACATTTGCTCCGACCTGGCCTGCTCCACGCTCATCCGCATCCTGCCGCCACCGTCGCAAATGCAACCCAACCCCGCCGAGATGATCACCTCCAGGGGTGCCGGGTTGCTGGCCCGTCTCGAGGGGTTCACGAACGAGGTCCTCAAACCGGCGGAGTAGTCGCGTGTCACGTCTTCGGGGGGCGGCGGGGTAGATTATACACAACCCGGCGATGACGCCGACAACTGTGGGGCAGGGGGTGGGTGAATGGCGCGCTCTGCGCAACGTCTGGCCGCGGGCTACCGCCCCGGGCTCTTCAACGCCAACGAGTCGGCGGGCCTCCTGCTCGGCGTGGCTCAGGCCGGCTTCGGCCTGCCCCTGCTCCTGTACGCCTGGTACAAGTGGGTGCAGAACGATGAACCGATGCTCGTGCTCCTGTGCGTCGGAGCAGTCCTCATCGTCACGGGAGCGCTCTCCGCCGGGTTCCGCACCAGGATGCGGGTGCCGCTGCGCCATCTCGCCTTGTGCTGGATAGGCGTCATGGACCTGCTCTGCCAGGCGGCCACCGGCGCCGAGCCGGTCACCCTCACCTTCGCCTGGACCCCCAGCATGCTGGCGTTGGTCGCATTCGCGGTGCTCCCCGCCGCGCAATCCCTGATCTATCCGGCGGTCTTCATCCCCCTGTCGCTCATCGTGCTTGCGGTGCAACCTGGCGCCGACCCGGCGGATGTCGCCATGTCGTCGCTCCTCATGCTGGCGACCGGCCTGGGGCTCACCTGGTTCGCCCGCAGCGCCCTCCTCGCGGAGACAGATGAGCTCACCGGCATCCACAATTTCGCCGGATTCGAACAGGTGCTCAGCGCCGCCATGCGGGACGCCGCTCCCACCGAGCCGCTCTCCCTGGTGCGACTGGATATCAACGAATTCGCCCTGGTGAACAGGCGACGTGGCCGGGAGGGCGGCGACCTGGCCATCATGAAGTTCGTCGCCGATGTGGTCAAGGCTCTCCCGAGTGCGGCGACCATGGGCCGCGTGGAGGGCGATGCGTTTGCGATCCTGCTGCCCGGGTTCACCGCCGGCGACGCCTGCGACCTGATGGTGCGGGTGCAAGTCCAGGTGGCCAAGTTCTCAGCCGGCATCTCAGCCAGGGAGGGCAGCGAGTCCGAGAGCGAGCTCTTCGGCCGGGCCGGCAAGGCGCTCTTCGAGGCCCAGCGCGTGGGAGGCCACGGCAAGATGATCATCCACGGCGGCTACTACGCCTCCCCGGCAGCCGTGCTGGACGGCCTGCGGAACGGCGAGTTCTTTCTGCGCTTCCAGGCCGTGGTCGACCTGGCCACCGGCGCCGCAATCGGCGCAGAGGCCCTGGTGCGTTGGCAACACCCCACCAGGGGGCTGGTGCCCCCCGCCGAGTTCATCCCGCTCTGCGAGGCGAGCGGGTCCATCGTGGTCCTCGGGGAGTGGGTCGTCCGCGAGTCGGTCGCGGAGGCAGCACGCTGGCGCCGGCTGCGTGGGGAGGACGACCCGGTGAGCGTGGCGATCAACGCCTCGGCGCGCGAACTGACCTCGGCCGGCTACGGAGAGTTTGTTCTCACCGAGTGCGCCAATGTGGGTCTGCCGGCCGCCCTGGTGCACATCGAGGTGACCGAGACCCACTTCGGCAGCGATGCCGCGGCCGTTCGCGACAACATCCGGGTGCTGCGCGGCGCCGGAGTGATCATTTCGATGGACGATTTCGGCACCGGCCACTCCAGCCTGTCCAGGCTCACCGAGATCGAACTCGACGTGATCAAGATCGACCAGTCCTTCGTGGCCGTGATCGAGACCGAACGGGAATCCCCCGTCGCGGAACTGACGATAAAACTGGCGGCGACCCTCGGACTGCAGGTGATCGCCGAGGGTGTCGAAACCGAGACGCAAGCTGAGTGGCTGCGGGAGCGCGGTTGCCTGCTCGCGCAGGGCTACCTGTATTCGCGGCCCGTGGCCGCCGACGAGTTCGTGGCCAGGTTCCTCGTCCAGCCCGTTACCCGCGCCTGACCTCGTCCGGCAGAACCGGCACGAGGGTGACGTCGGTGAGCTGCCCGTTGTCGGCAACAGCCGTCAGGTAGGTGTGTGCCGGTTGCCGCCGGCGGTCAGTCGGCGACCCCGGGTTCAGCAGCCGCAGACCCCGGGGCGACACGCTGTCCCAGGGGATGTGGCTGTGCCCGAAGACGAGCACATCGGTGTCCGGAAAGGCCTCGTCCATGCGCTTCTGGCGCCCTGTGGCGGCACCGGTTTCGTGGATCATCGCAAAGCGGACGCCCTCGATGGTGTCCCGGGCGATCTCCGGCAGCACACGGCGCAGGTCGGCGCCGTCGTTGTTGCCGAACACGCCCAACAGCGCCGGTGCCCGGCGGGTCAGCTCCTCGTACAGGCTGAGGTCGACCCAGTCCCCGGCGTGCAGCACGAGGTCGGCCTCGTCGACAGCCCGCCAGACCTGCTCGGGCAGCCGCCGGGCTCGCTGGGGAACGTGCGTATCGGAGATCAGCAGAAGTCTGGTGGCCATGCCCCATTCTGCCCCGCCTACCGTCGGGTTCGCACGAGGGCTAGGTTCGCAGCGTGGCCGACCGATTCAACACCACCGAGAGCATGCGCGACTCCGTCTTCTTCGACGGGCCGGCGTCCAGCGCGCGGTACTCCAGATTCTGGATGCTGCTGGTGCTCGCATCGATCATCGCCTCGGCGGGCATCGTGGGCGATTCCACCGCCACGGTGATCGGCGCGATGATCGTCGCTCCGCTGATGACGCCCATCCTCGGCACGATGCTCGCGACGGTGCTCGGCGACAGGACGAACCTCATCCGCTCCCTGGTGTTGGTGCTGGGCGGCGCCGCCGCCGCCGTGGTGATCGGCTTCGCGGTCGGCCTCCTCGTGCAGACCGACGTGCTCGCCAGCACGAATGCCCAGGTCTCGGCCAGGGTGAATCCCCGTCTGATCGATCTGCTGGCCGCCCTCGGCACCGGCGTCGTCGGCTCGGTGGCGCTGGTGCGCCGGGACATCTCCGATACGCTGCCCGGCGTCGCGATAGCCATTTCCCTGGTCCCGCCGCTGACCGTGGCCGGCCTGGTCCTCGAGTCGGGCTCCGTCCCCCAGTTCCTGGGGGCGCTGCTGCTCTTCGTCACCAACGTCGTCGCCATCCTCGGCACCGGCATCGTGGTGATGTCGGTCTACGGGGTGAGCCGGCTCACTCGCCGGAAAGCACCCGGCGACACCGGGGCGCCCGGCCTGCTGCGCCCGGTGGCCGTGCTCGCCGTGATGCTGCTGCTGATCGGCATCCCCCTCACTCTCACCAGCGTCGAGGTCACGGCCCGCAGCAACGTGGAGGGTACCGTGCAGACCGTGGGCGAGAAGTGGGCCGCAAGCGTCGGTTGGACGGTCACCGGCGTCTCCACCCGAGGCGCCGAGGTGACCCTGCGGGTGGTGGGCGCACCGCCGGTGCCCGACACCGCCGCGCTGCAGGCCGCCCTCGCGGCGGCGGGGATCCATCCCGAGAGGGTGACCGTCGATCTGACCCCGGCCACCATCGTGAAGCTCTCGACAGTTCCCTGAGCGGAACGCAGAAAAGCCCGCCTGACCGGGGGTCTGGCGGGCTTTTCAAAGAGCGGAGACGGAGGGATTTGAACCCTCGGTGCCCTGTGAAGGGCACTCCACCTTAGCAGGGTGGTGCACTAAGCCGGGCTATGCGACGTCTCCCGGATGCCTGCTTGCGCAAACACACATCCACCATACTAACCGCACCACGACGTCAGTTTGAACACCATCCCCACGGGCCGGTGCCGACGGTGCTACTGGTCGGCCAGAGTGCGCCCGGCCGAGCAGGTGTACTGGGACGCGTCCTGCCCGTAAACATTGCTCGGCAGCGCCTCTTCGGTGGTGGCCGGATCGGTCGCGGCGGGATCGGTCGGCGCGGGCACGGCAGGGTCAACCGGCTCAACGGGCGCTTCGGTCGCCCCGGCGGCAGGGTCTGCCACGGAGCGGAAGTCGGCTTCACCGGGTGCCAGGGTCGGCGAGGCGTCGGCGAGGATGGACGCCATCAGATCGTCGGCGGCGGACTCGTCGGGTTCGACGCCCCCGTCGACGTTGTAGACCGGGTACTGCACGAACACGACCTTCTCCAGCGGAATGTCCTTGAGCGCCATCGCGATGGAGACCATCGTGTCCATGCTCTGCAGCGAGGTCGACAGCTCCATATTGTCCACGGCGGCCTTGGCGATCGAGTACAGCTTGATCGGGTCGCTCAGCGTCTCGGCGCTCTTGAGGGTGCGCACGAGCGAGGACAGGAAAACCTGCTGGTTGCTGATACGACCGAGGTCGCTGCCGTCGCCGACGCCGTAACGGGTGCGCAGGAACTGCAGTGCCTCCAGGCCCTTGAGCTCGTGCTCGCCGGCCGCGAGGTCCAGGTCGGTGTGTTCGTCGACGATGGGCTCCGCGATACAGACGGGCACCCCGCCGACGGCCTCTGACATGGCCGCCACGCCGTTGAACTGCACGACGGCGGCGTACTGGATCGGCAGGCCGGTGAGTTCCTCGACCGTCGACACCGTGCAGTTGAGCCCGCCGTAGCTGAGGGTGGTATTGATCTTCTGGCTGCTCATGGCCGAGTAGGTTTCCCCGTCGGGGCCGGTGCACTCCGGGATGGGCACGTAGGTGTCCCTGGGGAAGCTGACCACGGTGGCACTGCTGTGGTCTTCGGCGATGTGCAGCAGCATGGTGACGTCGTTGAGGACCGCGGTCTCTTCTTCGGGATCGCCGTAGCCGCCGCCCTGGCCGACACGGCTGTCGCTGCCGACGAGGAGCAGGTTGGCCCCGCCGTCGATGGAGCTGATCTGCGGGATCGGACCAGCGGTCTCGCTGTCCAGGCGGATGGGTTCCTTGACGCTGGTGGCCACGTTGAGGGTGGCGAGGGCCGCGACCGAGACACCGCTGACCATGACCACGGCGAGGGCGGCGGCGAGCACCTTGGCGATGTTGGCGAATGCGTTGGACCGCTTGAGCCTGCCGTGCCGGGCGATCGGGCTGGTCTGCTTCGATCGTTTCGAGCGGGGGCGCAATTGGTCGCTCACGCAGATCCTTTCGTCGTTATGCAGGTGCAGCGCCTCGCGGCGCGGAGGGCGTGGGATTCGAACCCACGAGACATTTCTGCCCACCAGTTTTCAAGACTGGCTCCATCGGCCGCTCGGACAGCCCTCCCGATTCAACGCGGGACCGCCCCGTGACGGGCCGGATCCAACATCGAACTTCGCCCGATCTTAGCCGATCACGGAATAAGTAGCCTGACACGCGAAACTGGCAACGCCCTGCACGGCGGCCGACCCCCGCGAATTACCGTGTGTACTGGAGTGCTAGAGGCTGCTCAGGACCACGGCCAGGCCGTCGTCCTGCACGCTCACGGTGAGCTCGCTGGCGGCCTCGAGGACGTCGTCCGGGGACTGGCCCATGGCCACACCGCGGCCCTCCGCGCCGGCCCAGAGCAGCATGTCGATGTCGTTGCGCCCGTCGCCGACGGCCATCACCCGGCTGCGTGGGATGCCGCACTCGGCACGCACCCGCTCCATGGCGGTGGCCTTGTTCACACCGTCGGGGGCGATATCGAGCCAGGCGGTCCAGCCGATCGCGTAGCTCACCCGGTTCAGACCCATCTGCTCGACCACCGCGAGGAAGTCCTCCATGTCGTGGTCCGGCGAGACGACGACGACGCGGGTGGCGTCGTGGCGCAGCAGCTCGTCGAAGGCGACGTGCTCACTGTCGATGCCGATCGTGGCGTCGGGGAACACCTCCGTGTACCGGTAGAAGCCGTGCTCGTCCTCGACCGCGTACCGGGCATCCGTGAGGTGCGAGCGGATGGAGAGCAGCACGTCGCTGGGGTCGAAGGTTTCGACCCATTCGCGGCGGTACCCGGTCGGGGAATCCGCGTCTCGGTGCAGCGTGATGGCGCCGTTGGAGCAGACCACGAATTGCGGCGTGATCCCGAGACGCTCGAGCACCGGGAGGGTGGCGGCGGCGCTTCTGCCGGTTGCCAGCATGATCTCGTGGCCCGCCTGGTGCACCCGGCGCACTTGGCGGATCACGGCCTCGCTGATGGTGCCGTCCTCGTGCAGGGTGGTGCCGTCGATGTCGAGGGCGACCAGCCAGGGCGCGTCGGTGGTGGGGCTCATCGGATGGGTGTGAGGACGTCGAGCCCGCCGAGGTAGGGGCGCAGTGCTTCCGGCACGAGAACCGAACCGTCGGCCTGCTGGTGCGTTTCCAGGATGGCGACGATCCACCGGGTCGTGGCGAGGGTGCCGTTGAGGGTGGCGACCGGGGCGGTCTTGCCCGACTCGGTGCGGTAACGGATGTCGAGGCGCCGGGCCTGGAAGGTCGTGCAGTTGCTGGTGCTGGTGAGCTCCCGGTAGGCACCCTGGGTGGGCACCCAGGCCTCGATGTCGTACTTACGAGCGGCGCTGGAACCCAGGTCGCCTGCGGCGACGTCGATCACCCGGTAGCTCAGGCCGAGGGCCTGCAGCATGCCCTCCTGCAGGGCGACGAGGCGGTTGTGCTCGGCCTCGGCATTTTCGGGCAGCACGTAGGTGAACATCTCGAGCTTGTTGAACTGGTGCACCCGGATGATGCCGCGGGTGTCCTTGCCGCCCGACCCGGCCTCGCGGCGGTAGCAGGTGGACCAGCCGGCGTAGCGCAGCGGACCGTCGGACAGGTCGAGGATCTCGTCGCTGTGGTAGCCCGCGAGGGCAACCTCGCTGGTGCCGGTGAGGTAGAGATCGTCGGCGGGCAGGTGGTAGATCTCGTCGGCGTGCTCGCCGAGGAACCCGGTGCCGTCCATGATCTCCGGGCGCACCAGGGTGGGCGTGATCATCGGGATGAAATCGGCCGCGAGAGCATGGTCCAACGCCATGTTCATCAACGCGATCTCGAGCCGGGCGCCGATGCCACGCAGGAAGTAGAACCGGGCACCGGAGACCTTGGCGCCGCGGGCCATGTCGATGGCGCCGAGCATCTCGCCCAGTTCGAGGTGGTCGCGGGCCTCGAAGTCGAAGGTGGGGATCTCGCCGTGGGTGCGCAGGGTGGCGAAGTTGTCTTCGCCGCCGGCGGGCACGCCGTCGATGATCGGGTTGGCGATGGTGCGCATCACGCTCGTGAAACGCGCCTCGGCCTCCGCGGCGGTCACTCCGGCCGCCTTGACCTCCGCGGCCAGGCTCTGCGCCTGGGCGACCAGGGCCTTCTTCTCGGCGGGCGGCGCCTGTGCCACGGTCTTGCCGAAGGCGTTCTGCGAGGCACGCAGCGCCTCGAAGGTGGTGATCGAGGATCGCCGGTCGGCGTCCGCGGCGAGCGCGGCGTCGACGGCCTCGACAGAGTCGCCCCGCGCCTCCTGCGATCGCTTGACGAGGTCGGGATTTTCGCGTAGCAGCACCGGATCAATCACTCGGTCAGTCTACAAGCGCCAGCCGTTGCCCCCTTGCTAGCCTGAGCGGGTGCCAGCCTCCAGTTCCGGACCCAGCGACATCCCCTCGAGTTTGCGCCGTGCCGCGGTGGTCTACAACCCCGTGAAGACGGATGTCGACAGGCTTCGCCTCGGCGTGAACACCGCGGCCGCCGCGGCGGGCTGGGCCGAACCGCTCTGGTTGGCGACCTCCGTGGCCGACCCCGGCCAGCGGGTCACCCGGCAGGCGCTGCGCCAGGGTGTGACCATGGTGCTCGCTGCGGGTGGCGACGGCACCGTGCGGGCGGTGGCCGAAGCGCTGCGTGGGTCGGAGGTGAGCCTGGGCATCCTGCCGGTGGGCACCGGCAACCTGCTGGCCCGCAATCTGCAGCTGCCCCTGAACAGCCTCGACGACGCCATCAGCATCGCCTTCGGCGGGGCCGACAAGGCCATCGACCTCGGCGTGGCCTCGGTCACCTACGCCGACAACAGCATCAACGACCACGTCTTCCTGGTGATGGCCGGGCTCGGCCTCGACGCCCAGATGATCGCCGAGACGCGCCCGGACCTGAAGAAGCAGGTGGGTTGGCTGGCCTATGTGGATGCGGGGATGCGCGCCATCCCCAAGGCCGAACCGTTCCGCATCCGCTACAGCCTGGGCACCCGCAGCGAGCACCAGGCGCTGGTGAGCACCATCCTGATCGCCAACTGCGGGGTGCTGCCCGGAAACATCCAGTTCCTGCCCGACGCCCTCCTCGACGACGGCGTCCTGGACATCGCCGTGTTGCAGCCCAAGGGTGTGCTCGGCTGGCTCATGATCTGGCGACGGGTGACCTGGCAGAACGGGGTGCTGCGGCGCTCCGCCGTGGGCCGGCGGATCATCGAGCTCACCGATACCGACAGCGAACGTGCGATGACGACGCTGGTCGGCACCGACATCCGGATCGTGCCGGACCACCCGCAGCAATTCGAGCTGGACGGCGACGAATTCGGGCTGGTGACAAGCGTGTTCCTCCGGGCGGATGCCGGTGCCCTGCTGGTGCGGGTACCGGCCGGCTGGCCGATGCCGACGGACGGATCCGCGGGAGTCCGGTGAGCCGTCAGAGGCCCTGGGCGCTTCGGCGCCGGCGAGCCCGCCAGCCCCAGGCGTGCCAGAACAGCAGGCCACCGAGAATCACGATCCCGCTCGAGATCAGGGGTGGCGCGACCAGGTAGCTGAACTGTTGGAGGACGAACGCGACCGGCGGTTCCCCGTTTCCCGTATACGAATTGTTCCCGAACATTCCGCTCACGGCCTGCCACTGCAACACCATGCCACCCGCCGGAAGCGCGAGGGCCACCACCCAGAGCAGCGCGATGTACGGGTTCCACCTCGAGGGCTCCAGCTCGTCCTGGAAGGTGTCGCCGTCGAAGGCCAGGGCGTCGAGATCGTCGAATGCATCGTCGGTGCCGACGACGAGGTCCTCGAACGGCGCCGCGGCTCCGCCGGCCGCGGCGGCAGGTTTCGCCGGCGACGCGCCGATCAGCCCGGGGCGAGCGGCGGGCCGGGGTGGATCACCGGGCTGGTAGCCGCGTTGAAACCTGGCGTCGTGCCGCGGGTCGAACGCCGGCCGTTCGGGCCCCCCAGGCTCGGTCACGCTGTCGGCTCCCCCGAGACCAGACCGCGCAGCCAGTCCCTGGCTTCGATGAAAACACCGTCGTCGTACCGGTCGGTGAACACATTGGCCGCTTTGTCGGCTCGCGGATACGAACCGAGGAAGATCACCTTGGGGCTGAACCGGCGCAACCCCAGCAGGGCGTCCGCCACCCGTTCGTCGAGGATGTGCCCGTCGGCGTCAATGACGAACCGGTACCGGCCGAGGGAGTCACCGATCGGCCGGGACTGGATCAGGCTGAGGTTGACGCCGCGGGTGGCGAACTGCTCGAGCATCTCCAGCAGGGCGCCGGCCCGGTCCTCCGGGAGCTCCACGATCACGCTGGTCTTGTCGGCGCCGGTCGGCTCCGGGATCACGGTGGTGCGTCCGACGAGCACGAACCGGGTGACGGCGTTGGGGTTGTCACCGATGTTGCGGGCGAGCACCACCAGGTCATGGTGCTTCTCGATACCGGGCGGCGCGACGGCGGCATCCGCTGGTCCCGGCTCGAACAGGGCGGCGGCGGCGGAGACATTGCTCGACGAGGGGATGTGCCCGTGCCTGGGCAGTGTCGTTTCGAGCCAGCTGCGGCACTGCGCGTAGGCCACCGGATGCGCGTTGACGATCTTGACGTCCTCGAGGGCGGTTCCGGGCCTGGCGACGAGCACAAAGTTGACCGGAACCAGGTATTCGCCGATGATCCGCAGGTTCGGCACGCTGGCTAGGGCGTCCTGGGTGGCGCTCACCCCGCCGTCGACCGAATTCTCGATGGCGATCATGGCGGCGACGCTGCGCCCGCTCACGACGTCGGCGAAGGCCTCCCCCACGTTGTTGACCGCGCGCCACGGCAAGCCCCTGGCCTGGGGAACCTGGGCGAGGGCGGCCTCGGTGAAGGTTCCCGCCGGCCCCAGGAAGCTGTAGTGCACATCGGGAGTCTCTGGCATGGCTCACAGCCTAGTTGGAGTGCAAGACTGGGCACTATGAACGCACGCGCAGGCACCCCGGCCCAGAAATCCGATCTGATCGACGTTGAGGCCCTCATCAGGGCGTATTACGACCTCAAGCCGGATGTGTCGGTGCCCGCCCAGCGGGTTGTCTTCGGCACTTCCGGGCACCGCGGCAGTTCGCTGAACACCGCGTTCAACGAGAACCACATCCTCGCCACAACGCAGGCGATCGTGGAGTACCGCGCCGCCCAGGGCATCACCGGCCCGCTGTTCATCGGCGCCGACACCCACGCCCTCAGCGCCCCGGCCACCACCACGGCCCTCGAGGTGCTGGTGGGCAACGGCGTGCGGGTGCTGGTCGACGAGTTCGACGACTTCGTGCCCACCCCGGCACTGTCGCACGCGATCCTCGCCTACAACCGGGCCGGACACGACGACCAGGCCGACGGCATCGTCGTCACCCCGAGCCACAACCCGCCCATGGACGGCGGCTTCAAGTACAACCCGCCGCACGGCGGACCGGCCGACAGCGACGCCACCTCCTGGATCGCCAATCGCGCCAACGAGATCATCGCCGACGAGATGCGCGCCGTGCTCATGGCCGAGCCCAGCGCCGTGGAGACCTACGACTTCCGCGGCCAGTACGTCGACGACCTCGAGAACATCATCGACATGGCGGCCATCAAGAAGAGCGGCATCCGTATCGGCGCCGACCCGCTGGGCGGCGCGAGCGTCGGCTACTGGGGCGCCATCCGCGACCGCTACGAGCTCAACCTCACCGTGGTCAACCCGCTGGTCGACCCGACCTGGGCGTTCATGACCCTGGACTGGGACGGCAAGATCCGGATGGACCCGTCCAGCCCCTCGGCGATGGCGTCGGTGCTGGCGCACAAGGACGACTTCGACATCCTCACCGGCAACGACGCTGACGCCGACCGGCACGGCATCGTCACGCCGGACGCCGGCCTGATGAACCCCAACCACTTCCTGGCCGTGGCCATCGAATACCTCTACAGCCACCGCGACGGCTGGCGGGCGGATGCCGCGATCGGCAAGACCCTGGTCTCCTCCACCATGATCGACCGCGTCGCCGGTTTCCTCGGCCGTGAGCTGTGGGAGGTCCCGGTGGGCTTCAAGTGGTTCGTGCCCGGCCTGATCGACGGCTCGGTCGCCTTCGGCGGCGAGGAGAGCGCCGGCGCGAGCTTCGTGCGCTTCGACGGCACGGTCTGGACCACCGACAAGGACGGCATCCTGCTGGCCCTGCTCGCTGCGGAGATCGTCGCCGTGACCGGCAAGTCGCCCAGCGTGCGGTACGCCGAACTGGCCGAGCACTTCGGCGCCCCGGCCTACGAGCGCATCGACGCCGTCGCGACGCCGGCGCAGAAGACCGCCCTCGGCAAGCTCGACGGCGCAGCAATCACCGCCACCGAGCTCGCCGGCGACAAGATCATCGGCGCGCTCAGCAACGCCCCGGGAAACGGCGCGGCCATCGGCGGAGTGAAGGTCTTCACCGAATACGCCTGGTTCGCCGCCCGCCCCAGCGGCACCGAAGACGTCTACAAGATCTACGCCGAGTCGTTCAAGGGCCCGGAGCACCTCAAGCTGGTGCAGATCGAGGCCAAGGCCATCGTCGACGCCGCGATCAGCTAGCCCGCGCTCGGTGGGCTACGGGATGCTCCAGTAGTACGCGGTTCCGCCCGGGTGCTTCTCGGTGATCGCGAAGTCCACCGAGAGGTAGTCGGTGTCGTCGGTGTGCCCGGCGTAGTAGATCACGATGTCGTCGCCGGCGCCCTCGATGCGGGAGACGACGGCGGTGTGGTCACGGTCGCCCGTGTTGTCCCAGTCGAACTGGACGACATCACCGAGCTTCACCTGATCGCGCTGGTCGTCGGTCAGGGCGGTGGCCCGGCCGGAGTCCGCGAGGTAGTTCATGAACGCGGTCGAACTCACCCACGGTGAGGAGAAGTCGAAGTCGGAGCCGGTTCCGCTGGTCCACCAGGTCTCGTCCATGGCCCAGCCCCTGGCCACCAGGGACTGACTGGTGAAGTTCACGCAGTCGTTTCCGGTGACCACACCGTACTGGTCGGTGTTGTAGTCCTTCCAGTGCGCCAGCGCGTAACTCAGCTGAGCCTGCACGGCGGGGTCAACGTCGACGGGCGCGGCCGTCATCGCCGGAGTCTCGCGCGGCGCGGTCTCGACCGTGGCAGCGGCGTCCGCCGCAGTGGAACCGCGCTGAGCCGAACCGGTTCGATCCACGCCGGACGTCGCCAGGGCCACGGTTCCCACGGCGAGTCCGCCGAGGATCAGGGCGATGACCCCGATTCGTGCTGGTCGAGCTACAGCCACAACTACCTCCATTCGGGGGGGNGGGGGGGGGGGGATCTCAAGCCAACCACACTATTTGGTGAAGAGTCTGGGACCGGACCGGCCACCGATCTTCGGGCGGTGTTGTGAGCGTGCCAGGCATAGTAGACCTCATCGCGGGCAGGGTGTTCTCGACCCGCGGACCGTGAGCGTCGGGGCCCCCGAGGCTGTGAGGGTGGCGTGTGAGTGGAATTCAGCCGAGGGCTTTAGCCGTAGGACGGTGCGGCCGGTAGGCCGAAGAACTCCTCGAGCGTGGTGACGCCCTGGTCGTGCATTTCCGTGGCCAGGTCGATCCCGACGTACCGGAAGTGCCAGGGCTCGAACTCGTAGCCGGTCACCGGGGTCTTGTCGGCGGGGTAGCGCAGCAGGAAGCCGAATCGCCACGCGTTTGCGGCGAGCCACTGGCCGTGTGGGGTGTCGGCGAAGCACGCGTTGAGTGAACACTGCCCGGGCTGGGCGCTGATGTCGATCGTGAGACCGGTCTGGTGTTCACTCGTACCCGGCCGCGCGGTACTCAAGTCGGCACCGGCCTGACCGAGGTTCGCGAGATCGTTGTTGTAGACCCGCGTCTGCGCGTCGAAGCTGCGGTACGCGCTCTGCGATTGCAAGGCCAGGCCGGTTTCGGCCGTGAAGGCGGAGAACAGGGCCACGACGGCGTCGGAGGCCTCCTGCCGCAACTGCGGGGGGTTCGCGAACGGGATCGGCACATCGACGAGGTCGTCGGGAGCGTAGTCGGTGGGGTTGAGCGGGCGGAGCTTGTCAACGACCACCCAGATGCTGTTCGGGTCGTCGATCGACCGGGCAGCGCGGTCGAAGGTGGGCGCCGGAGCCGGGTCAGGCGAGGCCGACGGCGACGGGCGCGGTGGTTCGGTCGGCGTACTGGCCGACGGGCCGGGCGATGCGGATGTGGTCGGCGTGGTCTCGCTCGATGCGGCGCGGCCGGTGTGCTGGCCCAGGATGAGGGCTCCACCACCGGCGACCAGCAGCAGTGCGGCGGCGGCCGCGACGAGTGCGCGTCGACGGCGTACGCGCGGCGACGCCCCCCGGCGCGATTGAACTGACACGCTGCCGAGCATATCCTGCGCTGACGCCACTCCCCGGCATCGGCATCATCGCCGCCGGGGAATTCCAGCGCCCCGTAGTCTGTTTCACCCCGTATGCGAATTGTTATAGCAGGAGCACACGGAAAAATTGCACGGTCCCTCACCCGGGAGTTGACCCTCGACGGACACACTGTGATCGGGCTGATCAGGAACGCTGAGCAAAAGGAAGACCTCGTCCTCGATGGAGCCCAACCGGTTGTCCTCGATCTCGAGAACAGCTCGGTCGACGCCGTCGCCGAGGTCATGGCCGACGCCGACGCCGCGGTCTTCGCGGCCGGCGCGGGTGCGGGCAGCGGCGACGCACGTAAGAACTCGGTCGATCTGGGGGCTTCGGTGTTGTTGGCGGATGCCGCCGAATCCGCCGGGGTGCGCCGGTTCGTACAGATCTCCTCCACCGGAGCGGATCTGGTGCGTGACGGAGCCACCCCCGACAGCGTCCCCGCCGACTTCGTCGCCTACCTCCAGGCCAAGCTCGGCGCAGAGGAAGACCTCGCGGGCAGAGACCTCGACTGGACCATCGTGCGGCCGGGCACCCTGACCGATCACGACCCCATCGGCTCGGTTCGGCTTGAGCGCACGGGACCCGACGAGAGCGGAACCGTGCAGCCGGAGACCCAGGGCAGCGTGCCCCGGGCCGATGTGGCAGCGGTGCTGGCCGAGCTGCTCCGCACCGGAGCAGGCAGCCACACGGTGCTGCACCTCATTTCCGGCCCGACCCCGGTGGCGAAGGCCGTGGCCGTCTTCGCCTGAGACACCACACACGTCGCTCCCCTGACCGATTCAGGGGAGCGACGTGAGGCGGCTGGATCAGCCCTTGACGGCGCCCGCCATGATGCCGGAGATGAGCTGCTTGCCCGCAAGCACGAAGAGCACGAGCAGCGGCAGTGTTGCCAGCACGGCACCTGCGAGCACGACCGAGTAGTCGATGTATCGTGCGGACTGCAGCTGGCTGAGAGCCACCTGCAGGGTCGGGTTCTGCGGCGAAACGATCATCGGCCAGAGAAAGTCCGTCCACGCCATCATGAAGGTGAAGAGCGACAGGATCGCCATCGCCGGACGGGCGGCGGGAACCGCGACGTTCCAGAACGTGGTGATCATGTTCGCGCCGTCGACGCGGGCCGCCTCAATGAGCTCGTCCGGAATCACGTCGACGAGGTACTGGCGCATGAAGAACACGCCGAAGGCCGTCACCAGGGTCGGGACGATGATCGCGCCGATGGAGCCGGTCCAGCCGAACTCGCGCATCAGGATGAACAGCGGAATGATGCCCAGCTGGGTGGGGATCGCCATCGTCGCGACGACGAAAACCATCAGCCCGTTGCTGCCACGGAACTTGAGCTTGGCGAACGCGTACCCGGCGAGAGTCGAGAACGATACGACGGACACGGTGATGATCGTCGACACGATCACGCTGTTGAGCAGGGCCTGCCAAAACGGAATGGTGTCGAAGACTGCGGCGACGTTGGTCCAGAACTGCCCGCCAGGAAGAAGCGGCGGCCAATCCTGGGACAGCACAGACGACGGGCTCGCACCGACGACAACGGACCACCAGAGCGGGTAGGTTCCGCCTGCGAAGAGCGCGATCAGGATTCCGTAGGTAAGGAAGCCTGGACGACGGTCGATGCCGAGGCCTTTGTGCTTGGTCTTGCCCCGCTTGACGGTGACCGTCTGACCCGGTACCTCCGGGGTGGTTTCTGGGCGGGCGATGGTGTCGGTCATGCTCGGGGCTCCTTCGCGCCGTTTCGGAGCGTGCGGCGAACCGCGCTTTTGTTGTTCTTCGCGTCGGACCGGCTGTCTGCCGTGGCGATCCGTTGCGAGATCAGGTAATTGAGCACGCCGAACGCCACGATGATGACGAACAGGATCAGGGCGATCGCCGAGGCCTTGCCGAAGTTCTGGCGCTGGAAGGCCATCTCCCACAGGTAGAGCACCGTGGTCTGGAACTGTCGGTGCGCACCACCGGCCGTGGAGCTGGTCGCGTCGTACAGGCGCGGCTCGGTGAAGATCTGCAGCCCACCGATGGTCGCCGTGATGATGACGAAGATCATGGTGGGGCGGATGCTCGGCAGGGTGATGGAGAAGAAGCGGCGGACAAACCCGGCGCCGTCCAGGGCGGCGGACTCGTGGATGTCCCGCGGCACCGACTGCATGGCGGCGAGCAGGATCAGGGCGTTGTAGCCGGTCCAGCGCCAGTTCACCATGCCGGCGATGGCCAGGTGGCTGGGCAACACATCGGTCTTCCAAAGGATCGGGTCCACGCCGACGAAGCTGAGCAGGTGGTTCACCAGACCGCTCTGCTCGCTGAACATGCTGGAGAAGATGAGGGCGACCGCGACAGGGGTCACGACGTAGGGAATGAGGATGCTCATGCGCCAGAAGGTCTTGGCGCGCAGGTTCTGGTCGAGGATCGCGGCGATGGCCGTGGCCACCACGAGCTGCGGAATGCTCGAGAGCAGGAAGATACTCATGGTGTTGAACAGTGAATTCCAGAACAGGGGGTCACTGAGCTCTGCGGCGTAGTTGTCGAAGCCGACCCACTCCCCCGGCCCGCTCAGCAGATTCCAGTTGTTCAGGGACACCACAAAGGTGTAGACGAGAGGGAACAGGCCCACCAGGCCGAACAGCACGAAGAACGGTGCGACGTACAGGTAGGGCGAGACTTTCACATCCAGGCGGCTCAGCCGGTGCTTGTAGGTGAGGGCGCTCGCGCGGCCGGGACGCTTGAGAGGCGCGGGAGCGCTGGTCTCTGGTTCAAGTGTGCGTGTCATGGTGACTTTCTGCATTCGAGCCGGGCTTCCGGTGCCGCGTCGCGGCGCCGGAAGCCCGGCAAGAGCGGATTGGTGCTGCTACTACTTGTTGACGATGAGCTGGTCGAACAGGGTCATGGCGTCGTCCCATGCCTTGTCGCCCGCGACACCCTGGTCGAGCGCGATCGCGGACGGGCCGAAGACCTGCTCCTGGATCGTGGAGTCATCCGGACCCTTGAACTGGGCCTTCACGCCGTCGGCACGCTTGGTGAGGATTTCAGCGATCGGCGCGTCGTTGAAGAACGCGGAGACTCCGGTTGCCTCAGACAGTGCGGGGTCCGTCTGTGCAGCGGTGACGCTGGGGAACGGGCCCTCGGCCTTGAACTCGGCGACCTGCTGGTCGGCCTCGGTCAACCAGGCAGCCAGGTCCGCGGCTTCCTGCGGGTGCTTGGACTGCGTCGGGACGGTCAGGAAGGTTCCGCCCCAGTTGGTCGCTCCGCCGGGGAACACGTCGGCGAAGTCCCAGCCGGCCGTCGCGCCGGTGGCGTCGCCGCCGGCGGTCTCGACCTGGCCCTGAACGACTCCGAGCATCCAGCCCGGGCACATGAAGGTCGCGAAGGTTCCGTCGGTGAACGACGAGCCCTTGTTCCAGTCCCACTGAGCCTGCTTGCCGGAAAGGCCGGCCGCGTTGGCGTCGGCCAGCTGCGTCCAGGCCGCCTTCAGCTCGGCGTTGTCAACAACGTTGAGCTCGCCGTCGGCGGTGTAGTAGCCCTCGTCCATCTGGTTCACCATGGAGTTCCAGATGAAGCCGGACTGGTCGAACCACGCCTTGCCGGTGGCCTCCTGGTACTTCTTGCCCAGGGCGAAGTAGCTTTCCCAGCTTGCGTCGTCGCCGCCGAGAAGCGTGGCTACTTCGGCACGGTCGGTGGGCAGCCCGGCGGCTTCGAAGGCTGCGCTGTTGTAGCAGAGTCCCTCCGGGCCGATGTCGGTGCCGTAACCGATGATGCGTCCTTCAGCGTCGGTGCCCTGTTCGAGCTTCCACGGAACCCAGCGGTCCTTGATGTCGTCGGCGCCGTATTCCGACAGGTCGACGAACTGGTCGGAGACGGCCATGATCGAACCCAGCCAGCCTTCCTCGACGGCGACAACGTCCGAGAGGCCGCTGCCGGCGGCAATTTTGGTGAAGGCATCCGTGCGAGCGTTGCCACCCGTGTCGATGTTGTTCGCCTTGATGGTGATGCCGGGATTGGCTGCCTCATACTCGGCGTACAGGTCAGCCATACCCATGCTGCCGAACGTGGTGACGGTCAGCTCGATGTCACCGCCGGAGGCGCCGTCGGTGCCCGCCGACGAACAGCCTGTGGCGATGAGGGCGAAGGATGCGGCGCAGGCTACTGCGGCGCCAACCTTGGTGCGTTGTGAGAACTTCACTTTCACTCCTTTGTGTGCGTGTGCTTGTGCGATTGCAAGACATACGTGCGGGAATGAGAGCGCTCTCATTCAAACGTGAGAGCGCTCTCATCAATCACCGTCACCATAGAGCAGGAGAAGCAGGCTTGTCAATACGACCACGACGTACCGGTGATTTGACGGCGCGTCGTGACCTCGAACGGGGGCGCTGAAGGGCGGCCTGGGCACGGGCGCACCGGATTCACGCGGGACCAATGGCCCGAGCGCAAATAGACTGACCCCATGACAATGGGAATCCGGAGTGCGCGTCCGCCCCAGCCGACCCTCGAGATGGTCGCCGCGGCGGCCGGAGTCTCCAGAGCAACGGTCAGCCGGGTTGTCAACGGCTCCCCCAAGGTCAGGCAGGAGGTCGTCGATTCCGTCAACGCCGCGATCGAACAACTCAACTATGTACCCAACCGCGCCGCCAGGTCACTGGCCAGCCACCACACCCAGTCGGTCGCCCTGGTCGTGCCGGAAGACATGACCAAGTTCTTCGGCGACCCGTACTTCGCCGCCGTCGTGCAGGGCATCACTCAGCGCCTGGACGAGAGTGACTACACGCTCAACCTCCTCGTCGCGTCGAGCGACCCCCGGCACAAGACCATGCGCTACCTGCGCTCGGGTAACGTCGATGGAGCCATCGTCATCTCGCACCACACCGGCGATGATTTCGTGGCGAACCTGGAGACCACCATGCCCGTGGTCTTCGGTGGCCGACCCACGAACCACTCCGGCCCGGATAATTACTTCGTGGACGTCGACAACGTGGCCGGCGCCATCAGCGGCGTGCAGCATCTCATCAACCTCGGCCGGCACCGCATTGGCACCATCACCGGACCGGTCGACATGCCCGCCGGCATCGACCGACTCAATGGCTTCCGGCACGCACTCGCGGCCGCCGGGCTCGAGTCAGATGCCGTGGAGCACGCCGACTTCACGGCCGCGGGCGCCGCCGCGGCAACTCGCCGTCTGCTTGAACACAGCCCGCACGTGGATGCCTTGTTCGTCGCGAGCGACCTCATGGCCGTGGGCACGATGGGGGTCTTGGCCGAACAGGGCCGCTCGGTGCCCGGCGATATCGCGGTGGTCTCGTTCGACGACAGCCCGGCCGCCACCTCCGGTCCGATCTCGCTGACCACGGTGAGCCAGCCATCGAAGGAGATGGGCTTCGCGATGGCGGACCTGCTCTTGCGCCTGCTCGCCGGCGACGAGACCGTGCCGCACCATAACTTCATGCCGACGCGCTTGGTGCTTCGCGACTCGGCCTGAGCCGCCCAGGTCATCCGTTCAGTCGAGCTGCGGCATAACCTCTCTGGCCAGAAAATCAAGGTGCTCGAGGTCGGCCAGGTCCATGATCTGCAGATAGACGCACTCCACGCCGTCGGCGGCGAGGGCTCCCAGCCTGTCGACGACCTCACCGGTGGTCCCGGCGATCCCGTGCTCGCGGAGTTCGGCGGGCTCCCGGCCCACGGCGGCAGCGCGTCGGGCGAACTCGGCCTCGTCGGCGCCGGCCACCGCGATCAGCGCAGTCGAGTAGACCAGTTCCTGCGGGTTGCGGCCGATGGCCTCGCAGGCTGCGCGCACCCCGGCGAACTTGGCGGGGATGTCGGCGAAGTCGGGGAAGGGCAGGTTGAATTCGGTGGCGAACCGCGCGGCCATCGCCGGGGTGCGCTTGGCTCCGCCACCGCCCACGATCACCGGCACGCGGGACTGCGTGGGCTTGGGCAGGGCGGGAGAGTCGACGAGGGTGTAGTGCTCGCCGGCGAAACTGTAGGTCTCACCGACGGGCGTTCCCCACAGGCCGGTGATCACTTCGAGCTGCTCCTCGAGCATGCCGAACCGCTTGGCCGGGAAGGGGATGCCGTAGGCCAGGTGTTCCTGTTCGAACCAGCCGGTGCCCAGGCCCAGTTCCACGCGGCCGCCCGACATCTGGTCGACCTGGGCGACCTGGATCGCCAGGACCCCCGGCGGACGGTAGGTGACCGAGGACACCAGGGTGCCGAGGCGGATGCGCTGCGTCTCGCGCGCCAGTCCGGCCAGGGTGGTCCAGGCATCCGTCGGCCCGGGCAGCCCGGAGACGTGATCGCCCATGGCGAGGTAATGGTCTGAGCGGAAGAAGGCGTCGAAGCCGAGAGTCTCGGTGGCCTGCGCGACCGCGAGGAGGTCGTCGTAGCTGGCGCCCTGCTGGGGCTCGGTGAAAATGCGGAGTCTCATGCTCCCAGTCTTGTCTCCAGCTCGGCGTCGACGAAATCCACACCGGGCAGGGCGCCGAGCCTCTCGTGCATCACCGCGAGCGACTCCGGGTTCTGGTCGATGAGAAGGAACTTGCGCCCCAGGGCAGCCGCGACGGCACCCGTCGTGCCGCTGCCGGCGAAGAAGTCCAGCACCCAGTCGCCCTCCCGGCTGGAGGCTTGGATCATGCGCCGCAGGATGCCGACCGGCTTCTGGGTGGGGTAGCCGGTTTTCTCCTTGCCCGTGGGCGAGACGATGGTGTGCCACCAGACATCCGTGGGCAGTTTGCCCTTGGCCACCTTCTCGGGGGTGACCAGGCCCGGCGCCATGTAGGGCTCTCGGTCCACGGTGCTGGAGTCGAAGTAGTAATCCTTGGGGTTCTTCACGTAGACCAGGATCGTGTCGTGCTTGGTGGGCCAGCGGTTCTTCGATTTGGCGCCGTAGTCGTAGGCCCAGATCAGCTCGTTGAGGAAGCAGTCCCGGCCGAAGAGAGCGTCGAGGAGCACCTTGGCGTAGTGCGCCTCACGGTAGTCCAAGTGCAGGTAGAGGGTGCCGTCATCGGCCAGCAGGCGCCAGGCCTCGATCAAACGGGGCTCCAAGAACGCCCAGTAGTCCTCGAACTGGTCGTCGTAGCCGAGCAGATCGCCCTTGATGCGCTCGTAGCGCTGGCCCTTGAACCCGGTGATGGTTCCGGTGGCGTGGGCGCCGCTGGCCAGGGTGCTCCGCACCGAGGTGGTCGACTGCCGCTTCTGGCTGCGGCCGGTGTTGAACGGCGGGTCGAGGTAGATGAGGGTGAACGCGCCGTCGGGCAGCGTCGGCAGCACAACCAGGTTGTCCGCCTCGATGACCCTGCTGGGAGAGGACTGAGTCCACGCGTTTGGCATTCCCTCATTCTGTCAGTCGGCTTACGCTGTTCCGATGACAAGTGAAGAGATGACCCGTGCCGACAGCACCGCGCACATCAGGCACGAACCGGACCTCTCGCGCTACACGCTGTGGCAGGACGGCGAGCCGGTGGGCCTGGCCGACTACAGGCTGGCGGGCCAGTCAGTGACCTTCACCCACACCGAGGTCGACCCGGCCAAGCGCGCACACGGGCTCGCAGGCTTCCTCATCGAGCAGGCGCTCGACGACGTGCGCACGCGCACCGACCTCACCGTGGTGGCGGCCTGCCCGTTCGTCGCGGACTGGATCGACCAGCACGCCGAATACCAGGACCTGCTCATCCGCGGCACCTGATCCTGTGCTCGCCAGGCGCTGTGCTGGCCAGGGCCGTCCTGGTTAGGGCACGCGGCCGATCCAGGCGTCGGTGCTGAACTTGCTCTCCACCAAGTCGGCGGCCTTGGCGTATTCCTCATCGGTGATGTCGCCGGGTTTCGCCCCGTACAGGCTCGTGAAAGTCTGCTTCATGCGGTCGATGATCTCGGCGCGGCTGAGCCCGGTCTGGCTGCGGAGCGGATCCACCCGCTTGGCGGCGCTGGTGATGCCCTTGTCGCTGAGCTTCTCCCGGCCGATGCGCAGCACCTGCACCATCTTCTCGCCGTCCATGTCGTAGCTCATGGTGACGTGGTGCAGCACGGCGCCGCTGCCGAGGCGCTTCTGGGCCGCCCCGCCGATCTTTCCGGTGGGGCTCGTGATGTCGTTGAGCGGCTGGTAGTGCGCGTCGATGCCCAGTGACTTGAGCGCCGTGATGACCCACTCGTCGAGGAAGGCGTAGGAGTCGGCGAAGCTCATACCGTGCACCAGCTCGGTGGGAGCGTAGATCGAATACGTGATCACCGAACCGGCCTCCATGAACATGGCGCCGCCGCCGGAGACCCGGCGCACCACCGTGAAGCCGTGCTTTTCGGCGTTGACGGGGTCGACCTCGTTCTTCAGCGACTGGAAGCTGCCGATCACGACGGCCGGTTCATTCCACTCCCAGATGCGCAGGGTGGGGCTGCGGCGGCCCTCGCCGACCTCGACGGCGAGCACCTCGTCGAGAGCCATCTGCATGACCGGGGGCACGGCCTTGGTGTGGATGATCTGCCACTCATAGTCCCGCCACCCGCTGGCGTGGGCGAGCGAACGACGGATGGCGACGGCGACCGACTCCGGAGAGAACCCGAGCAGGGTGGCCTGGGGCGGCAACGCGGCCCGCACCGCGGCCGCGATGGTGGCCGCGTCGCTGTCGGCGGCGAGGCCGTTCACCGCTGCGTTGATGTCCTCGAGGGCGTCGTCCGGCTCGAGAAAGAAATCACCGGCCAGGCGAAAATCGGTGATGAGATTGTCGACGACATTCAGATCGACCACAACGAGTTTGCCGCCTGGAACCTTGTATTCACCATGCATGTGATCAGCCTAATCGTCGGCAGCGGACTCGGAGACGGCGGCCGGGAGATGCGCGTCGAGCCAGGCGACCAGGTCGGCCAGCACCTCGTCGCGGTTGATCTCGTTGAGGACCTCGTGCCGGGCGCCGGGGTACACGATCAGGCGCACATCCCGCAGGCCGGACCGGCGCCGGAAGGCGTCCACAAGCTTGCGGGCGCTGCGTTCCCCGCCCACGGGGTCGTCGCCGCCGACCTGGATGAGCACGGGCAGGTCCGCGGGGAGCCGCCGGGCGGGGCGACCGAGGATGCGGGCGGCGTCGCGCAGGCCGAACAGCTTGGCGAGCGGCACGCTCGTGGTGAGCGGGTCGGCCACAAAAGCCGCCGCGACCGCCGGGTCCCGGCTGAGCCACTCGGCACCGGTCGAGCCGAGGTGCTTGTGCCTGGCGTTGAGATCCCCGCTGTTGAGGTAGCCGGGCCAGCGGTAGGCCGTGCCGGTGAGCACGACCGCCTGGTAGTCCTGGGGATACCGGTTGAGGATCATCTGCGCCATGAAGGATCCCCAACTGTGCCCGAGCAGCACCAGCGGCACCGGCTGTGCCTGCGGTTGCCCGGTCTGCGCAGCCGGTCCCTCGCCCCGCGCAACGGTCTGGTGGCGGGTGGCCTGCCGGATCACGCCGGTGAAGGCGTGCACGGCGGCGACGGCCGCGCGCAGACCGCCGACGCCGAGCCGACCGAGCTGGCCGACGTCGCCACCGTGCTGCAGCATCCCGGTCTGGCCGTGCCCGCGGTGGTCGTCGGCGTAGACGGAGTAGCCGGCCGCGTTGAGCGCGCGGGCCACCTCCCGGTAGCGCAGGGCGTGTTCGCCGACCCCGTGCACGAGCTGCACGATCGCGCGCGGGTTGTCGACCGGCCAGGCGTAGTAGACGATCGGGACGCCGTGTTCATCGATGAAGGTGGGCACGGGCTTATTCTGCCGTACCTGTTGCCCGTGCGGACATTTGCGCCCGGCGTACCGGGCGCAAATGTCCGCTTCGGGAACAGTCGCGGCGATTCAGTGGCGATTCGGCGGCGATTCGGCGAGCTGGGAATCATTAGCATAGCTAATTTGTTAGGCTAAGTAATCATGTCAGAGAGCCCCATTGCGCCCAGTCCCCCCGCACCCGCACCCGCACCCGCACCCGCACCCGCGCCAGCGCCGGCCCCCGCGGCGGCGCACACCAAGCGCCGCTCCGTCGCCGAGTTGAGCCACGACTTCAGGCTCGCCAACGGCCGACTGGCCCGCCGGGTGCGCCAGGAGCAGGCCGACAACGAACTCACCAGCGGCCAGTTCTCGGCCCTCGGCGCTGTGTTCAGACTCGGCCCGATGACCCTGAGCGCGCTCAGCGAAGAGGAACGGGTCACCCCGCCCTCGATGAACCGCACCGTGAACGCCCTCGTCGAGGCCGGCCTGGTCAACCGCGCCGGCTCCGCCGAGGACGGCCGCAAGGTGGTGCTCACCGTCACCGACACCGGGATGACCCTGGTGCGCGAGACCCGCCGCCGCCGAGACGACTGGATAGCCACGCGCATCCTGCGGCTCACCCCCGAACAACGCCAGATCCTGGCGTCCGCCACCGAAATCATGAAGGAGCTCGCCAACAGTTGAGTGCAATGTTCCGCTCCCTGAGCGTGGTCAATTACCGGATCTGGTTCGCCGGCGCCCTGGTGTCCAATGTGGGCACCTGGATGCAGCGCACGGCCCAGGACTGGATCGTGCTGACCCAGCTCACCGACTACAATGCCACCGCAGTGGGCATCGTGATGGCCCTGCAATTCGGGCCGCAGCTGGTGCTGATGCCGTGGTCGGGCCTCATCGCCGACAGGTTCGACCGCCGCAAGCTGCTGATGCTCACCCAGGCTCTGATGGGCGCACTCGCCCTGGGCCTCGGCCTGATCACCATCACCGGCGTCGTCGAGCTCTGGCACGTCTACCTCTTCGCCCTCGGCCTGGGCATCGTTGCCGCCATCGACGCGCCCGCCCGGCAGACCTTCGTCTCCGAGCTGGTGCCGGACGACAACCTCTCGAACGCCGTGGCGCTGAACTCGGCCTCGTTCAACGGCGCCCGGCTGATCGGCCCCGCCGCGGCCGGCCTCCTCACCGTCGCCGTCGGCGCCGGCTGGGTATTCATGATCAACGCCGTCACCTTCGCCTTCACCGTCGCCGCCATGACGCTGCTGCGCACCAAGCAACTCCGCAAGCAGCCCCGCGCACCGCGGGAACGGGGCCAACTCATGGCCGGCTTCCGCTATGTCTGGCATCGGCCCGACATCGTCGCGGTGCTGATCACGGTGTTCCTGGTGGGCACATTCGGCTTCAACTTCGCCATCTTCACCTCCACCATGGCCACCGTGGAGTTCGGCATGGGCGCCAGCGAGTTCGGCATGCTCAGCTCGATCATGGCGGTGGGCAGCGTGGTCGGCGCCCTGCTCTCGGCCCGGCGCAGCCGACCCCGGATGCGCCTGGTGGTGGGCGGCGCGTTCTTCTTCGGCCTCACCTGCGCCATCGCCGCCGTGATGCCCAGCTACATCACCTTCGCGATTTCGCTCGCCTTCGTGGGCCTCACCTCGCTGACCCTGATGACCACCGCGAACGCCTACGTGCAGACCACCACCGAGCCGGCCATGCGCGGCCGGGTGATGGCGCTGTACATGGCCATCTTCGCCGGCGGCACCCCGCTCGGCGCTCCACTGGTCGGCTGGGTCGCCGACCAGTACGGCCCGCGCTGGGCCATCGGCGTCGCCGCGGTCTCCGGCCTCCTCGCGGCGGCGGCGGTGCTGTTCTGGATGATCAGGTACCAGCGCCTGCGGGTCCGCATCCGCCCCCGCACCTCACCGCGCACCGCGCGGCTGCACGTGCGGCACCGCGGCGACGGCCATCCGCTCACCTCGGCCATCCGCATCGTCACGGCGAAGGCCGATGCGGCACGGCAGGACCGCGACCGGGAGACGGCCACCCGCGAGATCGCGGTCGTCGAGGCGACTGCTCCACGCTGACCCAGGGGGTGCCGCGCGCGCTAACATTTCACCCTAGGCAGACGACGGGAAACGGCGGCACGGGTGGACCTTCACGACATCGTCTCGATGCTCAGCGAGATCTTCACCATCGTCGGGCTCCTGGTGGGCGTTCCGCTCTACATCATCGGCCTATCGGTGCGCGGCTTCGGCGGCCGGTGGGTCGAGGCGGATGGCGTCGTCGCGGCCACCACGTCCGGCCCGGTGATCCGCTGGTTCGACACCACCGGCGAGGTGCACGAGGCCCGGGCAGACAGCCACGAGACCGTGCACCTGGAGCCCGGCGACGACGTGACCCTGTGGTTCAACGCCAGGGCCCCTGAACGATGCCGCACCCATTCGCCGGACCACGACGGCAAGGCCTTGCGGCTGACCGGCTTGATCCTGACCAGCCTCGGCCTCGGCTCGGCGGTTCTGGGGATCGTGCTGCTCTTCGTGTGACCCGAAGAGTGAAGGCCGTCACGACCGCGTAGCCTGTACTGAGGCACGCGACCCGCGCGTGCGGCAGAGAGGATGCCCGTGGACACCACACTGCTCCGGCGTTTTGTCGCCGTCGCCGAGGAACTGGACATCGCGCGCGCCGCCAAGAACCTCAACGTGTCGCGCACGACGCTGATGAAATCGGTCGCCGCCCTGGAAGCCGAGCTCGGCGTTCCCCTCTTCGAGCCCGCCGCCGACAACCCGTATCTCACCGAGGCCGGCATCGCCCTGCTCGCCGAAGCGAAGGGGCTGATCGCTCACATGCCGCCGGCCGGCGGCCCGTCCCAGGGATCGGGCAACAGCAGCGGATCCGGCGGCGGCAAGGCCAAGGCGTCCAAGGGCCGCGGTCGCGCGCCCGCCGTCAAGGGCCAGGCCGCGCCCGGCAAGCGCCGCCAATCCCGCTGAGCTGACCCGGCGTCGACCGGGCCAGCCGGATTCTCTCCGAGCTAGGTGGCCTAACGAACGGAGGCGCCGAACTCCTCGAGCACCGCGGTGAGCTGGTCCACCGCCCAGTCCAGGTCTTCGGCCGACACCACCAGGGGTGGGGCGAGCCGGATGGTGGAGCCGTGGGTGTCCTTCGCCAGCACACCGCGCTCCATCAGGGCCTCGCAGACCGCGCGCCCTGAGGCCAGCGCCGGGTCGATGTCGATACCTGCCCAAAGACCCGCACCGCGCACCTCGAGCACACCGTGGCCGACCAGGCCGAGCAGCCTCTCGTGCAGGTGGGCGCCGAGGTCCCTGGCTCGCTGCTGATACTCGCCGGTGGCGAGCATGTTCACCACCGCCAGCCCCACGGCGGCGGCCAGCGGGTTGCCCCCGAAGGTGGACCCGTGCTCACCCGGGCGCAGCACGCCCAGGATGTCGGTGTTGCCGACGACCGCGGAGACGGGCACGATGCCGCCGCCGAGGGCCTTGCCGAGCAGGTACAGGTCGGGCACCACACCGGCCTGCTCCACCGCGAAGGTGGCGCCGGTGCGGCCGAGGCCGGACTGGATCTCATCGGCGATGAAGAGCACGTTGTGCCGGGAGGTGATCTCCCGCACGGCGGGCAGGTACTCCGCCGGCGGTACCACGATGCCGGCCTCACCCTGGATGGGTTCCAGCAGCACCGCCACGGTGTTCTCGTCGATGGCCGCCTCCAGCGCCGCGGCATCCCCGTAGGGCACCGTGCGGAAGCCCGGCGTGAACGGGCCGAAGTCGGCGCGCGCCGATTCGTCGTCGGAAAAGCTGATGATGGTCGTGGTGCGGCCGTGGAAGTTGCCGCCGGCGACGATGATGTTCGCCATCCCCGCCGCGACGCCCTTGACCCGGTAGCCCCAGGCGCGGGCTACCTTGACACCGGATTCCACGGCCTCCGCGCCGGTGTTCATCGGCAGCACCATGTCCTTGCCGGCCAGCTTGGCCAGGGCGGTCACAAATGGGCCGAGCTGGTCGTTGTGGAAGGCGCGGCTGGTGAGGGTGATCCGGCCCAGCTGCGCGCGCGCGGCATCCAGGAGCACCGGGTTGGAGTGACCGAAGTTGACGGCGGAGTATGCGGCGAGGCAGTCGAGGTACCGCTTGCCGTTGATGTCGGTGACCCAGGCGCCGTCGCCGGACGCGACCACGACGGCCAGCGGGTGGTAGTTGTGCGCGGCGTGCTGGTTCTCAAGTGCGATCGCCGCGCTCTGGTCGGTCAGGCCGACCTGAGCGGTGAGGCCGGTCGCATCGGTCAGGGCGCTCATCGGCGCAGCTCCAGAGTGCAGCATTTGACTCCTCCTCCGCCGAGCAAGAGCTCGGACAGGTCCACGCCGATCGGGTTGAAGCCGCGTGCACGCAATTGGCGTTCGAAGTCCTTCGCCTTGGCGGCGATCACGACGTTGTAACCGTCGGAGTAGGAGTTGAGGCCGAGGATCGCGGCGTCTTCCTCGGTGACGAGGATGGCATCCGGGAAGCGTTCGCGCAGGATGGCCAGGCTGGGTTCGTCGAACGCGCTGGGCAAATAAGCGATCTCGCCGTTCCCCGATGTCGGGGAGGCGTCAAGCACGGCGATGGCGGTGTCGAGGTGATAAAAGCTGGGGTTCACCAGGGTGAGGGTTATCACCGGGCGATCGTAGATGGCCGAGACCTCTTCGTGGCTGTTCGACGCGCTGCGGAAGCCGGTGCCGGCCAGGATCACGTCGCCGACGAGCAGGAAGTCGCCCTCGCCCTCATTGATCTCGACGGGCTCGCGCACGTCGAAGTCGTTGGCGCCGAACCAGTCCATGTAGGCGGGGCCCTCGGGCTGGCGCTGCGGGTAGGTGAATTTGGCGCCGTAGGCGATGCCGTCGATGACAAAACCGCCGTTGGCGGCGTAGACCATGTCGGGCAGACCGTCGATGGGGTCGATCAGGTGGACATCGAAGCCGAGGCCGATGTAGGTGTCGTACAGCGTCTGCCACTGGGCGACGGCCAGGCTCGTGTCGGTCGGCAGGGCCGGGTCCATCCAGGGGTTGATCCGGTAGACCACGGTGAAGAACTCCGGTTTGCACATCAGGATTGTGCGTTTCACCGGCGTACGAGTCACCGCGGCTGGCGCGACCGACTCGTTCGGGGTAGCGGATGCGACATCTATTGACACTGGAGCTCCTCTGTTGGCGGTCCGCCGGCCAAGGCGTTGGCGGAACGCGGGTGGGTGGCGGACCAGGTCGCTCTCGTGAGCCCTGTACAACGGTGAGGCCGATCACACAGGGACGCCGGTTCTAGTCTCACACAGCATGAATCAACGTTTCGTGCGAATTGGCGCATGTAATGCGCGTTGCAAGCGGCGCGCACGCAACTTCGGCGCGTACACTGGTCGAATGGACAACCTCGATCGCGGCATCCTCGACCTTCTCCGCCAGAACGCCCGGGCGGGCTACGGAGACATCGGTTCTATCGTGGGCCTCTCTGCCTCCGCGGTGAAACGCCGCGTGGACCGGCTGGTCGCCGACAAGGTCATCCGCGGCTTCACCATCCAGGTCGACCCGTCGATCGACGGCATGAGCACCGAGGCCTACGTCGAGCTGTTCTGCCGGGGCACCGTCGCGCCCGACGAGTTATTGCGCATCCTCTCCGGCGTGCCGGAGGTCGTGGATGCCGGCACCGTGACCGGCAGCGCCGACGCGATCGTGCACATCCGGGCCCGCGACATCCCCGGCCTCGAGGCGGCGCTGGAGAAGGTGCGGCTGGCCCCGAACGTCGACCACACCCGGAGTGCCATCGTGCTCACCAGGCTGATCCACCGCAGCGCGGAGTAGCCGCACGGCCCTTGACGGGCGCACCCCGGCTTGTTAGCTTGGTACAAATACCAAACAAACGAGGATGCCCGTGGACGCGTACGAGATCACCCTGCTGGTCGTGGCCGGACTGCTGACGGTCGTCTTCGCGTGGCAGCTTCGGCCAGGTGCCGTCATTCGCCCGGATGCGCTGCGAGATACCGCCCGACGCGCCGGCCTGGCCATCACACCGGAGGTCGAGCCTGTCCTGATCGCGCGCATCCGTTCGCGGACCCGCGGCGTGTTGGTCGGCACCCTGATCGCTCTGCTCGTTTCGACAGCTTCTCTTATCGCGCTACCGGAATCACCGGACGGCGGCATATGGTCCGGGCTGATGCTCATCGTTCTGACCGGCCTGGGTGGCGCCGTCGGACTGTGCGTTGCGGAGTTCAGGTCGGCGTTCGTCTCGCTCGGCGATCGTCCTCGCGTGGCGCGGGCGCCCACGCCGCGCCGTGCGGACTATCTCTCCACCGTCGACCTCTGGTGCGGTCCCGTTGCCATGGGTGTCAGCGGAGTGGCACTGGCCGCCGTGGCCGCGCTGATCCTGGTCGGTCCCGACGACGCGCTCAGTGACGCGAGCATCCCTTCTCTGTGGTGGCCCGGCTTTGTGCTGTGGATCATCTCGCTCGCATCGGCCGGAGTCGGCCGCATCCTGTCGACTCGCTTGGTGGGGCGGGGCCAGCCCGCCGGCAACGACATGGAGTTGGCGTGGTCCGACGCTCTCCGCAGTTGGACGCTGCGTGCACTGGTGCAGACTCCCGCGCTGGGGGCGCTCTGCAGTGTGGTCGTGGTGCTGACCTCCGTCAGCTCGGCGGTGACACCCTCGTCGGGAACCGGAACCGCCATGTCTGTGGCCTTTTCCATCGTGCCACTGGTCATGGGCTCGGTGGGTGTGGCTCTGCTCTCGATGGGGTCACGCCGTCCGCCGCACTACCTCACCCGGCTCTGGCCGGACGTGGCCGCGGAGCTGCGCCGCGGCACACACGGAGTAGCCGCTCCGGTCGAGAGCGGCCGCCCGTGAGACTCGTCGTCGACCCACGCTCAACCACGCCCCCCTTCGAGCAGATCCGCATCCAGGTGATCGAGGCCGTGCGCACCGGCACCCTGACGCCCGGCGACAAGCTGCCCACGGTGCGCCGTCTGGCCGAAGACCTGGGCCTCGCCCCCAACACCGTGGCGCGCAGCTACCGTGCGCTGGAGCAGGACGAGGTGATCGAGACGCGCGGGCGGCTGGGTTCCTTCGTGGCTGCCACCGGGGATGCGACGCAGCGGCAGATGCAGCTCGCCGCGGTGGCCTACGCCGACCGGGCGAAATCGCTCGGGGTCGACCCCGGTGAGGCACTGACCATCGTGCGCGGGGCGTTGGGGCTGCCGGGCTGAGCCGACCGGGCGGGCGTGGTCCGGCACCGCGTAGCTGAGGTCAGGCACCGCGCAGCTCAGCGAGAACCGCGTCGAGACGGCGCTGACGGGTGGCGTCGGTCTTGGCGCTTTCGAGCGCGAGCACGTGCTTGCGCTGGTTGCTGTAGGAGAGGGCGTCGAAGGCGGTGCGTGCTGCCGTGTCCGCGGCGAGCGCGGCCCGCAGCACGTCGGGCTCATCGACGGTGCGCGGTTGATCGTCGAGTTCGATGGTCACGTCCACCTCATCGCCGCCCGCCACCCCGGCCTTGATGCGATTCTCGGCGCTGAGGGCGATCATGTAGGCGCCCCGGTACGGTGCCACCGAGCTGCGGTAGCTGTGCCCGTTGAGGGTGACGGTGATGGCGTGCCGCTTGCCGGGGCCGAGCGCCGCGACCACCTCCTCTGGCACGGGGATGCCCGTGGCGGTGGCACCGGATTGCTCGATGACGGTGCGGAAGTCCATGGTGCGAGTATGCCGCCGTCGGTCGGATCTCGACAAGCACCCTGCGCGCATCGCCTGCGAATTGCGGCGTTGCGCCCCTTCAGCACGCCCGAAGGGGCACCTTGGCGCGACTCACGGCCTCCCCGCTCGCGCGCGCTGTGCGGGTCAGGCGCCGCTGTGCAGGTGTAGCGCCAGGGGTATCCGGGGCTTTGAGAGCGATATGCGGGTCAAGCGCCGGTAGGCGGGTGGCGTGCCACCCGCGCAGCGGCGCCTACCCCGCCCGCCGAGCTATGCGGGCCACGCGCCGCTTTGCGGGGCACGCGCCGCAGTGCGGGTGAGGCGCCGTTAGTCGAGGGCTCAGGCGGTGCGGTAGGACTCGGCGAGGCGGGCCAGACCCTCGTCGAGGGAGACCGCCGGGGTCCAGTGCAGGTCGGCGCGGGTGCGGCGCTGATCGAACCAGTGCGCGGTGGAGAGCTGCTCGGCGAGGAACCGGGTCATCGGCGGTTCATCCTCGCCCGGGAACACCCGCCAGGCCGTCTCGATGACGGAGCCGGCCGCACGGGCGACACTCGCCGGCACGCGCCAGGCCGGTGCTGCAACGCCCGCCGCCGCGCAAATGCCGGCCAGCAGTTCGGCCACCGGCCGGGGCTCACCGTTGGTGATGACGTAGGCGTTGCCGTGTACGGCATCCACCCGCTCGAGCGCGGCCGCGATGGCGCCGGCGGCGTTGTCGATGTAGGTGCTGTCGATGAGAGCGGCGCCGTGCCCGAGCAGCGGCAGCCGGCCGGCCCTGGCGCGTTCCACGATCCGCGCGATCAGCTGGGTGTCGCCGGGGCCCCAGACCAGGTGCGGCCGCACGGCGACGACCCGCAGCTCGGCCGAGTCCGCGGCGAGCGCCAGCAGCTCGGCGGCGGCCTTGGTGCGGGCGTAGTCGCCTCGGGCGTGGTCGGGGTCGGCGGGTAGCGCATCACTGCCGGTGATGGATGCGCCGGAGTGGGCGACCGACGGCGACGACACGAAGACCAGGCGCTGCACGTTCGCCGTGCGGGCGGCGGCGATCAGGGTGCGGGTGCCGCCCACGTTCACGGTCTCGAACTCGGCGGGCGGGCCGGCGAGGGAGACCTTGGCGGCCAGGTGCACGATGGCGTCGACCCCGGCGACGGCCGCGGCGACGTCGGCCGGCTCGGTGATCGAGCCCAGCGCGTCAGTGGCGCCGGCGACGCCGCTGGGCCGGCGCTGGAAGCAGCGCACCTCGTGGCCGGCGGCGACGATGGCGGCCGCGACAGCCCGGCCGAGAAAGCCGCTGGCACCGGTGACGAGCACCCTCATGGCTGGGTGAGCCTGGCGCCGGTGAGGATGCCGTGCGCCCAGCCGGCCAGGCGCGTGCGGTCGATCTTCGAGTTGTGGCGGATGTCGGTGGGCAGGTGCGGAACGACGAGCACGGCCGCGACCGGCTGGCCGGCGACGCCGCGCACGGCCGCGGCAAGCGCAGGCTCGGCCAGGCCGACCCGGGTGGCCGGCGGCACAGTCTCGACGACGACGACGATTTGCTGGCTGCCGGCCGGTCCGACGCCCACGGCGGCGGCGCGGTCGACGCCGGCCAGGGCCGAAACGGCTAACTCCGGTCCGACGGGGGTGACGACACCGTGCGGCGTGGTGATCACATGTGGCAGGCGACCCTCAACCCAGAGCCGGCCGGAGGCGTCGAGGTGACCGACGTCGCCGGTGCGGTGCCAGCGCTCTCCGGGGGTGACCATGCGGGTGGCGGCCTGGTCGGTGAGCCAGAGCCTGTCGTAGTGGTCCTTCACGTGCGGAGCCGAGACCACGATCTCGCCGGTGACCTGCGGAGCTTCGGAGAGCTCTCCGACGGCGGTTCCCGTTTCGTCGAGGGCGCTGATGCGCACTCGGGTGGTCGCCGTGGGGCGGCCGACGCAGACGCCGCCGGGGCCGCGCGCCTCGTCATCGATGGCGGCCTCGCGGATGCCGTCGAGGGTGATGTCGGTCATCAGCAGGCCCTCGGTCATGCCGTACGGCGTGTGGGCGCTGGCTCCGGGCATCAGGGCGGCGGCCGAGGCCAGCAGAGGTTCGGACACCGGGGCGCCCGCTGAGAGGAAGCTCGTCACCCGGGCCAGGGCGGCACGGTCGGCCGGGGTCAGTTCACCCTGGGTCGCCACGACGTTGGCCAGCGCGGCCGGGGACAGGAACACGACGGTGGCGTCGATCGCGGCCACGGCGGCGGCGACCGCGGTGGCGGTCAGCGTCTTCGGGGCGGTGACGTCCATGTCCGGGGTCACCGAGCGGGCACCCAGAGCCGGGCCGAGCAGAGCGAACGGTGCGAAGCCGGCTACCAGGCCGGTGCCGCGGCCGACGCCGTACTGGGCGTGCAGCGCACGGCTGACGGCCGACAGCTGGCCGTGGGTGTAGACGACGCCCTTGGCGGGTCCGGTGGAGCCGGAGGTGAACAGCACCGCGGCGACGTCGTCCGGCTGGGGCGGTTCGGGAAGCTCTTCGTCCCGGCCCAGCGAGATCAGATCCGCGAGGGCGTAGGAGACGCCGAGGGCGCGACGGCTGGCGGTAGGAAGCCGGTTGACGGAGATCCTCTGGCCGGGCCAGCCGAGGGCCCTGGCGGCCATCAGGCCGGGCAACGCACCGATGACGTGGTCGGGGCGGGCGCCGCGGACCGCGCGCGTGAGGCCGGTGAGTCCGAGACCGGCGTCGGCCACGACCACGATCGCGCCGAGGCGGATGCACGCGTAGAGCACCGCGGTGAGGTCGGCGCTGGGCGGCACGAGCAGGGAGACGCGGTCGCCGCGGCGCACGCCGATCTGGTGCAGACCGGCCGCGATCTCGCGGACCCGGCGGGAGAGCAGCCGCCAGCTGACCACGCGGGGGTCGGTGCCCTTGCCGGGAGCCATGTCGATGAGGGCGGTCTCGTCGCTGTCCCGCAGCTCGTCGAGGTAGTGCCAGAGGGGCTGGAGTACGTCGGCAGGCGCCGTCTGGGTCTCGACAAGCTCGACCACCGGGCTCAGCTCGACCAGGCTCTCGGCAAGCCAGCCGAGTGCGGCGCCGGCGTAGTCCACGTCTTCGGCGATGAGGTGTCCGGCACCCTCGAAGCGGTGCACGGCGGCGTGCGGCAGCCGGTCGCTGAGGTCGTCGAGGTACCTGTCGCTGAAGATCGGGTCCCGCGGACCCCAGAGCAGCAGGGCGGGAACCGTGAGCGAGCGGAGCGACTCGGCGATGCGGTCGAGCTCCGCGTGGCTGTCGTGGCGGGCGTCCACCGGGATGTCGGCGACGAAGCCGCCGATGCCGCCGCGGCGGGCGGGGGTGCGGTACGGCGCCCGGTAGGCGTTCTTGACCGCAGCCGGCATGGCCGGGTGCCCGAGCGCGAGGGTGGTGTCCAGGAACGCCGTAGTGGTCACGGTGCCGGCACCGAGCACACCGCGGGCGAGCGCGAGGCGCAGCGGGGCGGGGATGGGTTCGGTGTCGCTCTGATGGATGGCGGTGTTCAGCAGCATGACGCCGGCGAGGTGCTCGGGGTGGTCGACGGCCCAGCCCAGGGAGACCACGCCGCCCCAGTCATGGCCGAAGGTCACCACCGGACCGGTGAGGCCGAGGGCACGGGTCAGGTCGTCGAGGTCGCGCACTCGTCGGGCGAGCGGGCGGGCGACGCCGGTGCGCTCCGAGAAACCCATGTCGAGCTGGTCGACCGCGATGACGCGCAAGGCCGGCCGGCCGGTGGTCGCCGCCGCGGTGGCCTGGGCCACGAGGTCACGCCAAAGGTAGGACCAGGTGGGGTTGCCGTGCACGCACAGGATCGTGCCGACCGGCTCCGCCCCGAGCGCGGCCAGCTGTTCGCCGTTGTCGAGCAGATGCCAGGCGTGACTGGCACCTGGCGCCGTGCCGTCATCAGCCAGGCTGCTCTCGACGACATCGACGATCCGGGACCAGTCCGGGTCCAGGCCGGGCAGCCCGCTCGGCGGCACGCTCGCCGGAGCGAGGGCCGTCGCGGTTCGCGGCAGCCGGAAGCTCACCACTGAATCTCCATCATGGCCGTGTTGAGACCGGAGCCGACGCCCATCAGCAGGACCCGGTTGCCGGGCTGGAGCCGAGCGGCCTCTTCGGAGAGCGTGATCGGGATGGAGGCGGGCCCCACATTGCCATAGCTGGGGTAGGTCAGCGGCACCCTGCTGCGGTCCAGGCCAGTTGCCTTCACAATGGCGTTGGTGTGCACATCAGACACCTGGTGCAGGATGTAGCGGTCCATGTTCGACCAGCTCCAATCCCGCTTGGCTTCGGTCCAGGCCGACACGACGAGTTCCATGCCGCCCTTGAGCAGGGCCTTGGCGTCGGTGAACATGCCGTCGACGCTGCCGACGCAGAGGTCGTTGAACTGGGTGGCCGCCCGGGTCACGCCGCCGAGGATGCGGTGTCCCTCCGGATGCGCGTCGGCCCGGCCGAGCACGGCCGCAGCGGCGCCGGAGCCCAGCGTGAGGCTGGCGAACTCGCTCATGAAGTCCTTGCGTCCGATGTCGGGCCGGCCGAGGCGCTCGATGGTGTTGGTCTGGATCTCGTCGGCATCCTCGCCGTCGATGATCACGGCGTACTTGATCTGGCCGGAGTCGATGAGCTGGGCGGCCAGGGTCATGCCGTTGACGAAGCCCAGGCAGGCGTTGGCGATATCGAAGTTCGTGGCCGACGACGGCAGACCGAGTCCGTGGTGGATGCGCACCGCGACAGAGGGTTCCAGGTGCTTACGGGTGACCGAGGTGTTGATCATCAACCCCACCTCGCTGGGATCGACACCGGCTTGAGCGAGGGCACGTTTGCCCGCGGAGACGGCGGCGTCGTCGAAGGCCTGCCCCACGTCCCAATTGCGTCGTTCGTGCACTCCGGCGACGCGCTGCAGCAGCCCCTTGGGCAGGCGCAGTCGCTTGAGCGCCGGCTGCAGGCGAGCGTCGATCTCTTCGGAGGTGGTGATGCGCGGGGCGATGGTCGTGGCGACCGACAACAACGCGACATTGCGGTGCATCGTTGTTGCGTTTCCGTCCAACGGGGTCCCCTGTCGAGTTATGGGTGGCGACAAATCATGTCCTATCGATTTTCTCCCAGAAGTCTGGGTGTCAACCGTGCGTAAGCTGATGCCCACAGCGGCTCCGGATGTCGGTGGATGCGGCGACGCTTACCTTCCATTATCAGCCTTTCTGACGGTGGTGCCGTCACCGGGCCGCGCGCCCGGGTTCGGGGAGGGTCAGGAGAGGCGTGGCGTACCGGGTCTGGTGAGGGCGGCGGCCACCAGGAAGCAGGCACCACCCGTGATGGTGCCGACAGTAGCCCAGCTCGCCAGAAACTGTTGGCCGGACTCCGCTATCGGATACGCGCCGACCGCGGCGATGCCGAAGGCCACTGACCCCAGGAGGTTCAGCCAGGCACCCCGCCAGGTTCGGGCCTTCGGGTCCCACAGGGCATCTCGCCCGGTGGTCGCAACAACGGCGAGGAGACTGGAGAGCAGGAAGCAGACAGACCCGTAGGCATCCGGACGCCACCCGGTGCGCTCGGTGCCGCCGAGACTGGCCGCCAGAGCCGTCACGGTGCTCAGGTTGAAGAACAGGGTGCCGGCGAACTGGATGGCCGCGGCCCACCAGTCGAACCGGTCCGGCCGGTTGGTGGTGCTGCGCGGCGGCCGCCGACCGCTGAGATTGAGTTGGATGAACGCGGCGAGGGTGAAGAACAGTGAGCCGATGAAAAAGGTCAGGTTGTCGGCCACCGGGCCGACGGCATCCAAAAAACCGGGAACGGCACCCACGATGAAAAGCACCGACCCGATGATGAATCCCCAGGCCTCACGGCGCAGCCGGAGGAACGTCGGTGCTGCCACTGGATCACCTCGCCTTCGACCGCAGCCATTATTGCGCTAGATGACCTCATCAGTGAGGGTGCTCGGGTTGCCGAACCTGTGCGCGGTGATCGAGATCGCCTGTTCCCGGAGGAACGGCAGCAGCTCGACCCGTCCGGACTGGGTGACCGGATGCGCGTAGACGGCGATGTCCGGGCTGCCGCCGAGGGCGTGGGCGAAAGCCGTGGCTGCAACAGCGGCTCCGGCCTGCGGGTCGCTGCCGATCAGCCGCACCCGGCTCGTGCTGATTCCGCCGGCGGCAGCCCTGGCCAGCCATTCCTCGTCGCTTTCGATGATCACGGGGATATCGCGGGGAGCGAGGACCGCTCGCACCCTCGGCGGCACCGGCACGGCGCTGGAGACGACGAACCTGGACTTGGACAGCAGGCCGGCCGCGATCACGCGCAACAGCAGGGCCAGGCTGCCGTCGTCGCCCAGCCGTACGGTGACCGGCAGCGGGCGGTACCGGAACAGGTTGCGCTCCAGCCCGAGCGCGGACACGTCCGCGACAACGTCGAACTCTTCACGCCAAGCGAGGGCGTCGCTGAGCGCCGAGCGGCGCAACACGTCGAACTCCTCGTAGGGCAGCGACGGCTGAGAAGCCTCGATGAGATCGGTGATGCGCTGTTCGAGGCCCCGCAGGTGCAGGGTGGAGCTGTTGACTCCCGGATCGGTGACCCAGCCGCCCAGACCGAAGAGGTAGTTGGGGCCGCCGGCCTTGGAGCCGGGTCCGACCGCCGAGCGCTTCCAGCCGCCGAACGGCTGTCGCCGCACGATCGCGCCGGTGATCCCGCGGTTCACGTAGAGGTTGCCGGCCTGAACCGTGTCGACCCACTGGGCGATCTCGTCGGCGTCGAGCGAGTGCAGCCCGGCCGTGAGCCCGTAGTCGACGGCGTTCTGGTAGCGGATGGCTTCCTCGAGATTCCGGGCGTGCATGACACCGAGCACCGGGCCGAAGAACTCGGTGAGGTGGAAGTACGAGCCGGGGGCGACGCCGCTGCGGATGCCGGGCGACCACAGCTGCCCGACCCCGGTCTCGAGGTCGTCATCGAGCAGCTGGGGCTTGACCAGCCAGCTTTCGCCGGCGCCGAGCTCGGTCAGCGCGTGTAACAGCTTGCCGTCGGCGGGCTCGATGATGGGGCCCATCTGGCTGTCCGGGTCGGCGGGGCGGCCCACCCGGAGCGATGTCGCGGCATCCACCAGCTGGCCCAGGAATCGGGTGGACCGCGCGACCGACCCGACCAGGATCACCAGGCTGGCGGCGGAGCACTTCTGGCCGGCATGGCCGAAGGCGCTCTTGATCACGTCGGCGGCGGCCAGGTCGAGGTCGGCGGACGGGGTGACGATGATGGCGTTCTTGCCGCTGGTCTCGGCCAGGAGCGGGAGGTCCTCTCGCAGGCCGCGGAACAGCGTGGCGGTCTCGTAGGCACCGGTGAGGATGACCCTGTCAACGTCGGGATGGGCCAACAGCCGGCTACCGAGAGCCCGGTCGGGCAGGTCGACGAGGGCGAGAAGCTCGCGCGGAACCCCGGCCTCCCAGAGCGCTTCGACCATCACGGCGCCGGTGCGCTGGGCGAGAGCCGCCGGCTTGATGATCACGCCGGAGCCCGCGGCAAGGGCGGCGAGCACGCCGCCGGCCGGGATGGCCACCGGGAAGTTCCACGGCGGCGTGATCACGGTGAGCCGTGAGGGTACGAAGATGGCGCCCTGCACCCTGTCGAGCTCGCGGGCTTGTGCGGCGTAGTAGTGCGCGAAGTCGATGGCTTCGCTGACCTCCGGGTCACCCTCGGCGATGGTCTTTCCGGTTTCGGAGGCCATCACCTCGATCAGGCGGTCGCGGTTGGCGGCCAGGGCCAGACCCGCGCGGTGCAACACCTGGGCGCGCTCGATGCCCGGCTTCTGCCCCCAGGCGGCTCCGGCCGCGGTGACGGTGGCGATGACCTCATCGAGCCTGTCGGCGTCATCGATGCGGGCCTGCTTGATGCTCTCCCTGCCCAGCATCGACGTCTCGACCCTGGCCAGGATGCTCCGGCCCCAGGCGCGGTTCGCCGGGAGGGACGGGTCGGTGTCGGGTTCGTTGTGGAAACCGCCCAGAACCGACCGGCTCGTGGAGACCGAACCCCGGGTCAGGCCGAGCACCATCGCGGTGAGGTTGGGGTCGTCGGCGTCGGCCGGCGGGGTCGTCAGCGGGGGCGAGTCGATGTCGGGCAGGGGCTCGAGAGGCACAACCACCGAGCGGTCCTGGTCCCGGTTCGCCGGCGGCACGAACACGGTGCCGCCCGGCGCGCCCGGGGCGGTCTCGAGGGCGGCCAGAGAGTCGAGGAAGCGCTGTTTCTCCCGCTCGAACAGGGCCGGGGTGTCGGCCAGTTCGAACACCGCCGACATGAAGTTCTCCTCGCTCGCGTTCTCCTCGAGGCGGCGGATGAGGTAGCTGATGGCCACATCGAACTCCGCGGGGTTCACCACCGGCGTGTAGAGCAGCAGCCGGCCGACGTCCTTCTTCACGGCCTCGGCCTGGCTCGTGGCCATGCCCAACAGCATTTCGAACTCGATGCGGTCGTCTACACCGCGCTGCTCGGCGAGCAAGTGCGCATAGGCCACGTCGAACAGGTTGTGCCCGGCCACCCCGATGCGCACGGCGTCGGTGTTCTGCGGGGTGAGCGCCCAGTTGAGCACACGCTTGTAGTTGGTATCGGTGTCCTGCTTGCTGACGTAGGTGGCAAGCGGCCAGTCGTGCACCGTCGCATCCACGTGCTCCATCGCAAGGTTGGCCCCCTTGACCAGGCGCACCTTGATGGGGGCGCCGCCGCCGGCTCGGCGGGCGTGCGCCCACTGGGTGAGGCCTTGCAGCGCGCCGAGCGCGTCGGGCAGGTAGGCCTGCAGCACGATTCCGGCCTCGAGGCCCTGCAGCCGCGGCTGGTCGAGGATGCGTTCGAAGACCGCGATGGTGAGGTCGAGGTCGCGGTATTCCTCCATGTCGAGGTTGATGAACTTGGGTGTCGGTGACGCCGCGGCGAGCTCGTACAACGGGGTCAGGCGTTCGACGACCCTGTCGACGGCCTCGTCGAACGCCCACATCGACAGCTGGCTGGCGATCGAGGAGACCTTGATCGACACGTAGTCCACGTCGTCCCTGGCCAGGAGTTCGCGAGTGCCGGCGAGGCGACGCAGCGCCTCTTTCTCGCCCAGCACGGCTTCGCCGAGCAGATTGATGTTGAGCCGGTTGCCGGATTCCTTGAGTGCCTCGATGGAGGGGCCGAGCTTGTCTGCCGTCGCATCCACCACCAGGTGACCGACCATCTGGCGCAGCACCTTGCGGGCTGCCGGGATCACGACCCACGGCAGTACCGGGCCCATGACGCCGCCGACGCCGATGGCGCCTCGCAGAACCGGCGGCAGGAAGGCCGGCGCGAGCTTGGCCACCCGTTGCAGGTTGTAGCCGGCGACCATCACGTCCTCCGGTCGCATGACGCCGTCGACGAACCCCACGGTGAAGTCGAGCCCGTTGGGGTCCTTCAGTACGCCGGCGAGCCGCTCAGCGGAAACGTCTGCTGGGATCGTCGCACTGTCGGCCAGCCACTTGGTGACCAGGGCCACGACCTCCACACCGAGGTCCTGCTGCACGTTCGGGAGGCTATTGCTCATGCTCCCGAGGTTAGTCGCAGCAGCCCCTCAAGGTGCTCGTCCACGGCCGTGATGTGTCGGCGTTTCTCATCTTCGGGCAGGAACGAGGCCACGAACGAGTTGCGGGCCAGCGTCGCCATCTGGTGGTGATCCAGGCTGAACTCGCGCTGCAGGGCCGCCAGGTTGTCATCGACGTAGCCACCGAAGTAGGCGGGGTCGTCGCTGTTGACGGTCACCAGAAGGCCGACGGCGAGCATGGCGGGCAGCGGATGCAGGCCGAGCATCGGAATGGCCCGCAGGCACACATTCGAGAGCGGGCACAACGTGAGCGGGATCTGCCGCTTGCGGAGAATCTCGACGAGGTCGTGGTCTTCGATGGCGCGGATGCCGTGATCAATCCGCTCCACCCCCAACAGGTCGAGGGCTTCGCGCACGTAGTCCGGCCCGCCCTCCTCGCCCGCGTGCGCCACCCTGTGCAGCCCGAGGGCCGTGGCCTTGGCGAAGACCTCGGTGAACAGGGAGGGCGGGAAACCGACCTCGGCGGAGTCGAGTCCGACGCCGATGAACTGGTCGAGGTACGGGAGGGCCGCCTCCAAGGTCTCCATTGCGGCCCGACCGCCCAGATGACGGAGGAAGCAGAGGATGAGGTCGGCGGAGATGCCCAGCGTGGCCCGGGCGTCGCCGAGGGCGCGGGTGAGGCCGCCGAACACCACGTCGAGGGGGATGCCGTTGGCCAAGTGGGTCTGCGGGTCGAAGAAGATCTCGGCACGGCGCACTCCTGCGGCGGATGCGCGGGTGAGGTACGCCATTCCGAGATCGTAGAAGTCGGCCTCGGTGCGAAGCACCGCCAGGTTTTCGTAGTAGATGTCGAGGAACGACTGCAGATCGGTGAACCTGTACAGCTCTCGCAAGGCCGCGGGGTCGTAGCTGGGCAGTTCGACGTTGTTGCGTCGGGCCAGGGTCACGAGCAGCTCGGTCTCGAGGGTGCCCTCGATGTGCACGTGCAGTTCCGCGACGGGCCAGGTGGCGACGGTCATAGCTCTCTCCCCCGGATTAAGGTGAGTCCCCATCGTGCCATGTCCGCGAACTGTGAGTTGAGCACCGAAAACTCGCGGAACCGGGGGTGGGGTTAAACGCAGAAAAGCCACCCCTGGCGGGGTGGCTTTTCTGTGTGTTTCTAAGTTAAGTCCGGCGGTGTCCTACTCTCCCACAGGGTCCCCCCTGCAGTACCATCGGCGCAAAGAGTCTTAGCTT